>CAMWNY010000327.1 GCA_947175775.1 uncultured Lachnospiraceae bacterium
ATCCTGTGCAATAACGGTTCCAAACGCCTCCTGCCCGTTTCCGTCCGCAATCTTCCTTGGCGGATCAATCCCGAAACGTTCCTTATAAAACGGCGGCCATGTATACTCATTCGTCTTAATGTCACCATAAAATACAATGTCCTTCGAATCCTCCATAAAAATACGGTACATCTCTTTTTCATCCTCAAGAGCCTCTTTGAGCATCTGCTCCCTGCTAAAATCAATCAGCACGCAGGTGATATTTCGTTGACCATTTGAGTCATCGCTGCGCGTTCCGTTTAACAAAATAGGCTTTTTTGTGTCACCGTCTTTGATATTAAATTTAAGCTCAATCATTTCTCCGGATGTCCACGCCCGTTTCAGTCCGGCATCCACTTTATTTTTATCCTCATCACAAATAAAATCCAAAAAAAGACTGTCCGTTTTCGGTGTCGCACCGCTTTCGCCACTCACCACATTCCAAAAGCGGTCGTTAGCATAGGTAACACGAAAGTCGTCCTTCTTTGTGATAATCACCAAACCGCCGTGAATGTTGTTCGTAATGTTTTGAAGGTACTCCTCGTTCTTGGACATTAGACGCATCATTTTACTGCGGCTTTGGAGCCGGACAAAAAGCACTGCTGCAACAATCAGTACAAGAAGCACAACGCCCATCGCGATAAACAGCATCGGATTGTTTTCAATCTGCTCGGCAAACGTTGGATAATACATTCTCGTAATCGTGTAGTCCACAATCAGCTGGCGTGTATATTCTTCCGGCATCGCCGCAATTGCCTTATTCAAAATATCCACAAGCGCCTTGTCTTCGTCTGCCGATACCGCACACGTCAGTTCTTCCTGCGCAACGGAGCTTTTATAAAGCATCAGGTCACTGTAAGTGGGTCTTTTTAAAAACTCATCAATTACATAGACACTTTGCAGCATCAAATCCGCAGTTCCGTTTTGCAGTGCACGCAGCGCTTCCTCTGTGCTCTCCGCATATACTACATCATAATCGGGATATGAGTCTTTCATAAACTGATACCCCATGCGGTATCCTTTGCTCACAAATACTTTTAAGGGTTTGCTCATATCAATTGCCGCGCCCTTTTTTGCCACAAGCACCATATCGCTTTCAAAAAAAGTATCCGTCAGCATAATATCCGGATTGTTCGTGTTTCCTCCGTAACGAAGTACACCGACCGCTATGTCGGCAGTACCCTGTGTGATATAGTCAACCGGGTTCCCCCCTGCCGGAATCTCTAAATAGGTAAAATGAAGACCCGTATTGGTTTCAATCCATTTCATAGTATCCACACAAATCCCGTGCAGTTCTCCGTCTTCCGTATAGGAAAGCGGCGCCCTCGCCGAAAAATTGGCAAGCCGAAGCTCTTTTTCCTGTGCGATATAGGCAAGTTCTTCCTCGCTGAATTCAATTTCCACGCCCGAAGCGTCTCTTGCATGCGTAATCTGTATCCCAAATCCGCAAGCAAATACCACTGCCGTTATGACAGCGTACAATATGCATATCTTATTTAATTTCCTGCACTTTCCAGACAGACTTTTTTTCATGTATTTTTATATCTCCAATGATTTTGAATATTGTATACAATTAAATTATAAGTCTATATAAAATCGCTGTCAATAAAAATTGCTTTCACGTTAAATTACGTTAAATGTAAGTTTATTTTAGAAATACGCTCTTTTAAAACAAATCTGTTTTCATTCGCTCAGGGTCGCTTTGACTTCTGCCAAAGCATTTTTCTCTACTTCTTTATTTTCGCATTTTCTGATAAAGAAATGTCCATCCCTTAAATCAGAAAACCGGAAGTACAAATCCTGAGAGTACAACGTTTCAAACAAACGGTTTTCTTCGTACTTTGGCGAATATATTTTATCGCCATATATCTCTAACAGATAAGGATAGGTAGTGTACATACGCACATCAATTCGGTCATCCAAGCTCATAAGCAGCATTGGAAACGTGCCCGAACATCCCGATTCAACTACGATAATATGCTTTTCTTGAATTTCTTCAAGCAATGCCGTCAGGCAATTCTCTATTTCGGGATATTGTTTCAGAGTAGCACGTATGTCGGGCAAAACCACACCGCAAAAATCTTCAAAGCTGCTGCATTTTCCAAATTCCAATGCCTTGATAACAGAAGCACGAATTGCATCATCTACGTTTTCCGTTCCTGTCAACATCGTCAATGTTTTCCTGCCCAATAACCACGGATAAATACTTTTTCTGTTTTTGCTTTGATAATAAATATACGGCAGTAATGTATCACGAAGCAGAAAAATGTATGCTGTATCTTCTTCATATCCTACCCATTCACAAAAACGCATCAACTCTGTCAAAAACGCATCCTTACTTATATCTTTACTTTTTTCAGCATTTTCGGTAAGCTCTTTGATTGCCTCTGCAAGCTCATAAGATTTCTGTTCATATACAACATCAGCTTCTGCCAGTGGTTTATGGTAAATAGGAAACGGTTCGGCATGATTATCGTTCAAATACGTTCTTAACCTTGAAACACCCTGATATGTCTCTTCCAGTTTTTCATTTAACTCCGTGTAACCCTCATCAACAAGGTCATCAAGCATTTTCAGCAGCTGCTTTGCCCGATAGATTGTTTCCGCGCTTACAGGAACCGATTCTAATTTTTGCAATTCTTTTCTATAATAATCCAAGCTAAAAGAAATGAAACCCATCTATTTTTACCTCCGAAATTTCCATGTCTATTTCATATTCCGGTTCACAAGTTCCATCCGCTCCATATCAAGCCTTCTGTAAAAACAGTTATTCGCCACCCCGTTAAAGGAAGTATGGCAGATATTCCCTTTAAGCGGGCGCACCTTATAAACCAGTGAATTCTGCTCACAGTTCACCAAAACCTCCAACAGCTCAAACTCATTTCCCGATGTCTTGCCCTTATGCCAAAGCTCATTCCTTGACGTGCTCCAAAGCACAAGACGGCGCAGTTTTACAGACTCCAAAAATGCCGCCTCGTTTGTGTAGGCGACAAGAATCACTTCGTCTGTATCCGCGTTCTGAATCGCCACAGGAATGACTTCCTGACCCTCCATGCGTGCAATCTTTTGAAAATCCAGCTTTAATTCATTCGTTTCTTCGATATATCCCATAATCTAACCGTATGCCTCCTTAATTACCAGCTGTTTCCTGTCTGTTCTTCACAAAATCATATTTTAATTTCAGCATATTGCGCAGCTGCTTTAAAATATAAAACAACACCGCACGCGCCTCAAATTCCTCTCTCGTCTGCGGCAGCGGGCGCGTCGCCATGCGGCTTAAAAACGCATCCGTCTTTGCCAGCAGTCCCTCCACCGTATTTTCGCGGTGATAGCCCTCCTCAATTTTCTTAATCAGCGCGGCAACCTGTATCGCCTGCTGCGGAAGATACGCAAGCCCTTTAATGTTTTCGTATACTTCCCGCAAAATAATGCTCTGCTCCTCGCGCATTTCAATATAGTCAATTTCATACGTATCATCCGAAAGTACGGAATTGTCATAATTTTCAATCGCACAAAGCCTTGCCCTAGACAATGCGTCTTCAAGCGCCGCAAAACAGCCGCTCCCGTACGCCTCGCGGTCCTCCCGCAAAAGCCATTCCGACATGCGGTGCAAAATGCCTTTGATTTGGTCGTCAACCTCGTCCGACAGCATTTCGAATCGACGTTTCTTTCGGTGCAAATGAAGATTTACAAGCACCCCAAACGACGTTCCCACAAAAAACAGCAGAATTTCATTG
>CAMWNY010000328.1 GCA_947175775.1 uncultured Lachnospiraceae bacterium
GGCGTACACCCCCTGGGAGTGGCAGGACAGGCTGCGCGACGAGGCGGCAAGGGTGGGGATTGATTTTCTCTCCACGCCGTTTGACAGGACGTCAGTGGATTTTTTGGAGGAGCTCGGGCTTTCCTTTTATAAAATTGCGTCGTTTGAGCTGGTGGATATTCCGCTGTTGGAGTATATTGCGTCAAAAAACAAACCGATTATTATGTCAACCGGAATGGCAACGCTGCAAGAGATTGAGGAGGCGGTCGATGTCATTTATGCGACGGGAAACAGGCAGCTTGCGCTGATGAAGTGCTCCAGTGCGTATCCTGCAAAGAGTGAGGAAATGAATTTAACGACAATCTGTGATATGAAGAAGCGGTTTGATATTCCGATTGGGCTTTCGGACCATTCGATGGGAAGCTTCAGCGCGGCGACGGCGGTTGCGATAGGAGCGAATATCATTGAAAAGCATTTCTGCATCAGCCGTGCAATTAAAAATCCCGATTCGTCGTTTTCGATGGAGCCGGACGAATTCCGTGCCATGGTCGCTCAGGTGCGCGAGGTTGAGAAGGCGATGGGAACGGTGACGTACGGCGTGTCGGAGCAGGAGAAGTCGAATGCGTGCTTTCGGCGTTCGCTGTTTGTGGTGGAGGACATTCAGGCGGGCGAACAGCTTACCGCTGAAAATATCAGGAGCATTCGTCCGGCTTACGGGTTAAAGCCGAAGCATTATAAGGAAGTGCTTGGAAGGACGGCAAAACGTGATTTGAAACGCGGTACGCCGCTGTCGTTTGAAGATATAAAATGATGCGGGAGTGTGCAGCACGGAACAATCCGCAGGCATCATAATTGGGGGGATGATATGTGCTTATTGTTGCGAAAAGTAAATCTGGCAGATGTTGATTTGCTGTATAAATGGGCAAATGATGCGACGGTGCGGCAGAATGCGTTCCACACGGAGGCGATTCCCTATGAAAATCATGTGAAATGGTTTGCGAAAACGTTGGCGGACAAGTCGGTGTATCATTATATTTTGTGCGCGGGGGAGACGCCCGTAGGACAAATCCGGCTGAACGTTGCGGACGGGGAGGCGCTGATTGATTACAGTATTGATGCACGGTATCGCGGTAAAGGATATGGGAGCAGACTGCTGCAATTAATCAAAGAACAGGTTGTTTTAGATGAAATATCAAATGTTATTAAATTAACGGGTCAGGTCAAATTTGAAAATCATGCGTCTGCGAGGGCGTTTGAAAAGTGCGGATTTACCAAAAAGGAATTGACGGATTATATACAGTACGAGTATGTCTTATAAATGCCGTACAGACAGAAAGGAGTGAGCGGATGCGGGTTATCATTGCGACAATCAAGTCGTGGAATATTGCACGCGCGCAGGAACTACAAAAACAGTATGAGGGAATTCATGAGATTGTTCTTTACACAACAAAAGAGGAATTGACGGTAAATAACGTGCGTAGTTTTAATCCGGATTACATTTTATTGCCTCATTGGTCGTATTTTATTCCAAATGAAATTACGGACAATTGGGAATGTGTCGTGTTTCACATGACGGATTTGCCGTACGGACGCGGCGGAAGCCCTTTGCAGAACCTGATTGCGCGCGGTCATAAGGAGACAAAAGTATCGGCAATCAAGGTGACCGCAACGCTTGACGGCGGACCGGTGTACAGGAAGCGACCATTGTCGCTTGCGGGAAGTGCGCAGGAAATTTTTATGCGGTGCGCGGATATTATTTTTCAGGAAATGATACCGGAATTTTTGGCAGGGAAAATAACGCCCAAACCGCAGGAGGGCGAGCCGGTTATCTTCAGACGCAGAAAGCCGGAGGATAGCGAAATAACACCTGATATGGAATTGGATAAGATATACGATTATATTCGAATGCTGGACGCGGAGGGGTATCCGAGGGCGTATTTGGAGTTTGGCGCCTATCGGTTGGAGTTTGAGGAGGCCAACTTGTCCGGGGACGGGCAGACGCTTTCTGCGCGTGTGGTTTTTCGAAAGAAGGAGCAAGGTTATTAAGATGAAAACAGTATTAATCGTAGCGGCGCATCCTGATGATGAAATCCTTGGCGTCGGCGCGACGGCGGCAAGGCATGCGGCACAGAAAGATGCGGTGTATGCGCTTATTTTAGGAGAGGGACAGACTTCACGCGGGACACACAGGAAAGATACAGGGAAAGAGGTTGTGGACGCGCTTCATCAAAATACGCTGGAGAGTGCGAAGGCAATCGGTTTTCGGGACGTGTTTTTCGCGGATTTTCCCGACAACCGTTTTGACGAGGTGGATTTGCTGGATATTGTGAAGGCGGTTGAGGAAAAAATACGTGCGCTGCAGCCGCAGATTGTGTATACGCACTATAGCGGGGATTTGAATGTGGACCACCAGTATACGGCGCGCGCGGTGCTGACGGCGACAAGACCGATTGGGGATTACTGTGTGGAGGAGATTTATGCGTTTGAGACGCTTTCTTCATCGGAGTGGAATTTTGATTACAGTGCGCAGCCTGCGTTTTGCCCGAATGTGTTCGTGGATATTACGAAGTACTACGCACAGAAGGAAAAAGCAATGCAAAGTTATGTTTCGGAGCTTTGCGCGTTTCCGCACCCAAGAAGCCTTGAGGGGATGGACGTGCTGTCCAAAACGCGGGGCATGGCGGCAGGAATGCAGCGGGCGGAGGCGTTTATGCTGATTCGCAAAACCGTAAAATAACGGATTGAGCGTTTTAATCGGCAAATATGCTGGCATTGGAGGGAACAGGAGATGTTTTATATTCGCGCGGACGGCAATACGCAGATTGGCATGGGGCATGTGATGCGCTGTCTTTCGATTGCGGAAGCGGCTGCAGATTTGGGAGAACGGTGTAAGCCTGTCTTTCTTGCGGCAGACGATGAATGCCGCAGTCTGATAGAGGAGCGGGGTTTTCGCGTGATTGTGCTGCATACGGATTACAGGGACATGATGAGTGAGCTTTCGCAGCTTGAAAAAATGCTGGTGCGGGAACGCGACCTTTTGATTGTGGACAGTTATCAGGCGGATACCGCGTATTTTGCGGCGGTTTCAAAGCTTGCCGTTACCGTCTGCTTAGAGGATATGGGGACGCCGTATCCCGTGGATTTGCTGATTAATTACAATCTTTATGCGCCAAAGCTTGCGGCGCAGTACCAAATGGAAGAAAAACCGCTCAACACGCTTCTCGGTGCGCAATATATGCCGCTTCGGCGTGTATTTCAGGCGGATACCGCATATGCCGTGCGGGACAGGGTAACGGATGTCATGATTACGACAGGCGGCAGTGACCCGTATTTTGCGACGGGTGCGTTTATGGATGCGTTTCTTGCGGCGGAACGTATGTTTTCTTGCGGGCATGAGAAAAATCCGATTACATGGCATATTGTGAGCGGTCCGTTTAATGCGTTTGCAAAGGAACTGAAGGAACGGTTCGGCGGACGGGACAATGTGGTGATTTATGAAGGATTAAAGGATTTGAAAGCGTTAATGAAACGCTGCGATGTGGCGCTGACGGCGACGGGGAGCACGATTTATGAGATTTGCGCGCTCGGCGTGCCGATGATTGCGTTTTATTTTGCCGAAAATCAAAGACAGGGAGCACAGGAGCTTGCGCTCCTTACGGATATTGTAAATGCAGGGTGTTTTAAAGCGGACCAAAAAGCGGTGACGCATCAGGCGGTGGAGGCGTTGAAGCGGTGCATTTGTGACAAGGATTACCGCGCTTTGCTGCAC
>CAMWNY010000329.1 GCA_947175775.1 uncultured Lachnospiraceae bacterium
GAAAAAGCCGCCGCCGAAATTCACGAAAACAATGTCAAGCGCGTCATCAGGGCAATTGAATTTTTCCGGCAGACTGGAACAAAAATATCGGAGCATAACGCAATGGAGCGGCAAAAGGAAGCAGCATACGATTTTCGTTATTTTGTGCTTACGGACGAACGGCAAAGGCTCTACAAAGCCATTGACAGGCGTGTCGACCTTATGCTGGAAAACGGACTTGTGGAAGAAGTAAAAAAGCAGACGGATATGGGATGCAGACGCGATTCCGTGGCAATGCAGGGATTAGGCTATAAGGAAATTATTTCGTATTTGGAAGGCGAATGTACACTGGACGAAGCAGTTTGCGTTATAAAAAGAGATACACGCCGCTTTGCCAAAAGACAGCTCACATGGTTTCGCCGGGAGCGGGACGTTATTTGGATTGAAAAAGACAAATTTGCATACGACGATGAAAAAATGTTACACTATATGTTAGGAGCAATCAATAATGAACACGGAAACAGAGAACATATATAAGGAACTTGGAATATCCGATAAAGTCTATCGGTTTAGTAAAGAAATTTTGGACAGCTTAAAACAGCGTTTTTGTGAAATAGACCAAACCGCGGAGTATAACCAGCTAAAGGTCATTAAGGCAATGCAGGACAATAAAGTGAGTGAGGCATGCCTACTTGGTACAACCGGCTATGGCTATAATGATTTGGGGCGCGATACGCTTGAGGCAGTTTATGCGTCTGTTTTTCACACGGAAGACGCACTGGTCCGCCCACAGATTACCTGCGGCACACACGCGCTCGCGCTTGCGCTGATGAGCAACCTAAGACCGGGGGATGAGCTGTTATCGCCTGTCGGAAAGCCGTACGATACCTTGGAGGAAGTTATCGGAATACGACCGTCTAAAGGTTCTCTTGCGGAATATGGCATTACGTATAAACAGGTTGATTTGTTGGAGGACGGCAGTTTTGACTATGAAAATATCAAAAAAGCAGTAAACGAAAAAACAAAACTGGTGACAATCCAACGCTCAAAGGGGTATCAGACAAGACCAACCCTTTCCGTACAAAAAATCGGCAAGCTGATTTCCTTTATAAAAGGAATAAAACCCGATGTCATCTGTATGGTTGATAACTGCTACGGAGAGTTTGTAGAACGGCTGGAGCCTACGGACGTAGGGGCGGACATGGCGGTCGGTTCCTTAATCAAAAATCCGGGCGGCGGACTTGCTCCCATAGGGGGCTATATCGTCGGTAAAAAGGAGTGTGTGGAGAATGCCGCATACAGATTGACTTCGCCAGGGCTTGGCAAGGAAGTCGGAGCATCGCTTGGAATTTTAAAGGATTTTTATCAGGGTCTGTTCCTTGCGCCAACCGTCACGGCGGGAGCGTTAAAGGGTGCTGTTTTTGCTGCAAATGCATACGAGAAGCTGGGCTTTGCGGTTGTTCCCGATTCCGCGCAGTCAAGACACGATATTATTCAGGCGGTTACGTTTGGAACGCCTGAAGGCGTGATAGCCTTCTGTAAGGGCATACAGGCAGCGGCGCCCGTTGACAGTTTTGTGACGCCTGAGCCGTGGGATATGCCGGGCTATGACAGCAAAGTCATTATGGCGGCAGGCGCATTTGTGTCCGGTTCGTCGATTGAACTGAGCGCGGACGGTCCCATAAAGCCGCCGTATGCCGTATATTTTCAAGGGGGGCTTACGTTTGAACATGCCCGCTTTGGGATTATGAAAACCTTGCAGAGCATTGCAGATGCAGGACTTGTGACGTTTTAAGGGAGCAGTGTCGAAAAAAAACGAATATTTCTTGTGTACAGACGTTGACGGGTGTGGTAAGATAACAATTGGATTACGCTTATTTTATAGAGGGCAGCCTCACAAAAAATATGAGTCATTTTAAGGAAATTTACGCATCCGACGAATTGCCGTACGACAAATTCCTGCGCCTTGGAGCCGAAAACCTGTCCGACGCAGAGCTTCTTGCAATTATGCTGCGTACCGGAACAAGGGACAAGACGCCGATTGAACTTGGACGCGACATCTTAAATCTTGCCGGAGACAAGCTCGGTCTCTTAGGTCTGTATCATTTCGGCGTTAAGGAGCTGATGCAGATACCGGGAATCGGCGAGGTGAAGGCAGTACAGCTTTTATGCATTGCCGAAATTGCGAAACGCACTGCAAACATGAAAGCGAAAACCAATCTTTGCTTTGATAAACCGGAAACCGTGGCTGCATATTATATGGAGCGGCTGCGTCATAAAGCGACGGAGCAGCTTTTGCTGGTGCTTTTGGACAGCCGTAAAAATATAATCAGTGAAACGATTATCTCTGCGGGAACCGCCAACGCTACGCTCGTGTCTCCGCGGGAAATCTGCGGCAGGGCGCTTCGCTTGGATGCGGCATATATGCTGCTTTTGCACAATCATCCAAGCGGGAATCCAAAACCTAGCAGACAGGATCTTCTTGTGACGCAAAAGATAAAAGAAGTGTCCGATTTAGTTGAAATTCCGCTGTTGGATCACATTATTATAGGTGACAACAGATATACAAGTTTTAATCAAAAAGGACTTTTATAAAACAGAAAGGAGTTGTTAAAATTGGCTAACAACGCATTTGGTATTGATTTAGGTACCAGAACAATTAAAATCTACAATACACATGGTGATACCGTTGTGGTAGAGAAAAATATGATTGCCATTGAAGACAAGAAAAATTTATTTGCATATGGGGATTCTGCTTTTGAAATGTTTGAAAAAGCGCCCTCCAATATTGAAATTTCCTATCCGCTGTGCAACGGTGTGATTGCGGATATTAAAAATATGCAGCTTCTGCTCAAAAATTTTATTTTTGACTGCAATAAGGGCGTTGTAAAGCCGGCAGAATTTTATATTGCAGTGCCTTCCGATATTACGGCAGTGGAAAAGAGAGCTTTTTCCGATTTGGTAAAAGATGCGAATGTCAAGGCGAAAAAAATCATGCGTGTGGAGAAGGCTGTCGCAGATGGTCTTGGACTGGATATTGACGTAAAGAATGCACAGGGCATTCTCGTTGTCAATGTGGGCTTCCACACGACGGAGATTTCTATTCTCTCCCTTGGCGGCATTGTGCTCAGTAAACTGATTAAGATTGGCGGGCAGAAATTTGATGAGTCAATTAAAAACGCGATTCGAAAAGAATTCAGCCTGATTGTCGGCAGCAAAACGGCGGAAAACGTCAAAGTCAGCCTGCGGGAGCTGGAGGCGGAAAACCGCGGCGCAATTGTATACGGACGCGATATTGTGACAGGACTTCCGATGGAAAAAGAGATACCGACCAATTTGGTCAGTGAGAGTATGCTCGAAAACTTTAATGTGATTATCGACAATATCCGCGTGATTTTGGAGCGGACGCCGCCTGAACTTTCGGCGGATATTTTCCGGCGCGGCATTTATCTGACAGGCGGCGCTTCCCAGGTAGCACACCTTGCGGAACTGATTGCAAAGGGGACAGGCTTAAAGGTCAATATGAGTGAAAATCCTGTGTCGGGTGTCGCACTCGGACTTGCAAAAATCATCAAAGACGATAACTATAAATCAGTAGCTTATTTAGAAGGAACGGGGCGCTAAAATCAATGAGTCCGATTGCAAAGAGAAAGAGAACAAAGTTCTCTATTCCAAGTAAATACTTATTGCTGCTGCTTACCTTTGTGTGTCTGTCTCTTATCAACATCTGACGCTGCCGACGATACTCCTTGTGTAGATCTCGGT
>CAMWNY010000330.1 GCA_947175775.1 uncultured Lachnospiraceae bacterium
TCTCAACGCGACAGAAAACACACGGTACTCAGAGCACACAAACCCAGCCATTAGGACAAACAAGGCGCCTGTCAGCGAAAAAGACAGCTTTTTATCCCTGAACCATAAAATAATAATCGCAATCAACAAATAGCCAATGATGAACGCACCAAAAAATGTAAAATAAGATAAAAGAGGATACAAAAATGTCAGCAGATACAGCCACCATTTTGGTTCTTGATATATTCGGATGAGCAGATATAAAATCAGCGGCATGGACGCAAAGCAAATCGCATACATCGGATAAACCGGAAGAAGCGCAAATGCCGCCGCCACTAAAACCACGAGTTTTTCATATTTACGATATTTTTTCCCCAATATGAAGTTTGCCAGTAACATGCACGAGAAAAAAGCAATAACAAGCTTTATCAAATATCCGGCAATATATGCATAGATGTCCGGCAAAACCAAATACAAAAGATTGTAGAGCGAAAATTCCGATGGAAAATAATTCCTGTCAAGACCGCCCAGCACAGGCATCTCATAATGATGTGCAAAAAAGGCGCCTCTGTCATGCATCATTTTCAATTGTGTGATAAACAAATCCAAATTATCACAGATTCCTACATAAATGTTTTTACGAAACAGCAGCAAAACAACAGCCTCAAAAACAAAAATACCTGCTGCTAACATAAAATGCCAGTATTTTCTAATTGTATTCATCTTTCCGTTCCCACCTCTTAATCGTTCGCGTTTATCAATGGTAACATATTTTAGAAGAAACGTAAAGATTAAATAAAAATTAATTTTCTCTTAAAAAACTTTTAAGTTACAATTCACACCCACATCAGCTTTTATCGACATACAAGCTATTGAGGCGTGAATTATAACAGATTTTGCACACAAAATGCTAAAAGGCAAGCATTTTGGCGCATGATTCCCACTATTTTGGTGGATGTCTGAACAGTAACACTTTTAATACATTGCAGAAACAATTAAATTTTGATAAAGCTGCTGCAGCGGCATCGTTGGCTCTACCTCAAATCCGGGCTTGCTTAAAATAACCTCGCCGTTTGGCATAACAAAGCTGCCGTTTTGAATCAGCGCAGGAAGCGCCGCCGTCTCAAATACCATATCATGAATTTCCGTATACTGCGGTACATAGTTTGAAAAATCCTGCATAATAAACGCGTATATTTTACGCGCAAGCAGATTGTATCCCGCGTCATTCAAATGACAGCCGTCGCATATAAAATTCCCGTACCGCTCAAGCGCCTCCCTGTTATCCGCCAGATTGAGGTCGTAATCCGCATACAAATCAAGCGCCGGTATCCCATAATACTCGCATCGGTCGAGCATAGCCGTCCTGTACTCCTTAAAAGTCCCGGTTCCAAAATTACTGTAAGTGCTTCGTTTATAGGGATGTGTCGCATCCGCATCCTTGCTCTGCTGATACGGAATAATCAACACAATATCCGCATTCGCATATTCTCTTTTTAAGTACGGGAGCATCTTATTGAGTGCGCCATAAAAGGTGCTGACTTCCGTATCCGTTCTCTTCCCAATCGGACAGTCACCGAACCAAAAATCATTTGTACCGCCAAAGACAATCACAAGGTCGGCAGATTTATCCATCGCATACATTCTGTCTATAAAAGAGCCCGGATTTGACGGACGTGCCGATATATCCGTAATTCTTGAGCCGGAAACCCCGTAATTATTTACCACTGCCCCTGTCAGTTTGGACAAAACGACCGGATATGCCTTATCCGGCGTCCTTGCGCCGACGCCTTCCGTCAGGGAATCCCCAAGAATGTTAATCGTATGGTATTGGTGAAGCGACAGTCCCTGTGCAACAACCTGCGCCTGCGCTTCGAGCAAAAGCGCGGTCTCGTGATCCACATTCTCAGGTATCGGACTGACCGGTACTTCCTCCGCCGCCGCAACATAGTCAGAAGGCTGGCATATTAATATAATACCACAGATAATCCCAATAACATTGATAACCCAGTTTTTCATTTCCTTGTTTTCTCCTCCGCACAAACTTACAACTTCTATCCTACTCTGTTTTTATTTTCTGTCAAGTCTCCTTATTCCTTGTCCCGAAAGCCGCTTTTTATACTGCTTCCCCGAAATTGAGGCATAATTTTTTGCGGTATGGCAGGGAAGTCCTTGTACCCTGTCCTATCACCGCTTTTCGGATAATAAAACGTTATGCCGTTTGCTGCAAAGCTGTCTAAGTCATAAACACCGTAATCCTGCTGAACCATGTAATACGGCTGCCCGGACGTACTGATGATATATCCTGCAAGCGGCATTGTCTTTGCCAGCAAAAGAAACACCGCCGCACACCAAAGAACGCTGCCCTTTCCCCGCATACACCGATACAGCAGTCCTGCCGTCAGCGTTATCAGCAAAAGCACATAGGCATATCCATAGCGCAAAAGCGGCGCGGAGAACTGCCAAAACAGGTAGGATGCCGCAACGGCACAAAGCACCAAAAGCGATTCCGCCCAATAGGGCTTTTTTCCATGCACGGATTTTATCAGAACGTATACCAAAGCGCCTGTCAAAATGACGATGCACACAGCATCTGCCATAATAAAAAACTTTCCCAACGTTGGAAGCATGGTCCGAAACCAGTGCGGAAACCATTCACGGACGGGAAGCTCCACGAGCGCGGCATTGTTCAGCCCGCGTCCCCATGTTTTTATTTCCGCTGCGTCAAGCGCCGCTGCCGCCGCATTGATTTTCCAATCCACATTCAGCACGTCCAAATCAGGAAACGGATACAAAAGGTAGCCTGACAAAAGCGCTGTCCTTATCATCCAAGCCGCAATCACGCCCACTCCCAATAACAGATATAGCGCAATCTGTTTATATCGTTTTTCTTTTAACAATATACAGGCAGGTTTGACGCAAAGCATCAGAATCACCCCCGCCGTAAGCTTTAATGTCACAGCATAAACACCCATAACACATAAAAGGGCATACGGGGCTGCATTTTTCTCCCCGCGCTCCAAATACGAAAGCCACCGTATCACAATGTAAAACACCACGCACATCACGCAGTAATCGGACGCCGGCGCTACAACATCACGGTAAATCAGCGTCAGGTAATAAAAAGCCCCAAGCCTTGCAAAATCGGAAAGCCCCCATGCATCCGCCCGCCAAAGCCTGCGTCTGTCAAACAGTGCAGACACCTCGATACTTAGCAGCAGCGCAATAAAACCGTTTACCGCGTGGAGCGACTGCCCTGCGGCATCTCTCATGCTATAAAGCGCAGACAGCGCAAAAAACGAACTGTTGTACGCAAAACGAACATGGATATTTCCGAGCCCCTTGACAATCCCATACTCCTCAATCCACCGGATGCTCTGCGCATGGTACAGGTCCGAATCATAGTGCATGTAACCCCTTGAAGTACAGTAACACCAAAGCATTGTAATGCCTGCTAACAGAATTTTATACAATACCGTCCTGCTGTGCAGCTTTTGAGACGCCAAATGCCTTATTTCCTTCCTCCATACCACCGCAATGAAAATACAGACAGCAGTCAAAACCGCATTTGCCGCTGCCCCAACGCCTCCGAACAGACTGAAAATCTGTGCATATACCGTCACGATAAGCAATCCGTAGAAAATGAATTCAAGCAGATTCTCCATGCGGTAAGCAAACAGTTTCTCCGCAATCTTTGCAAATGCAAAGCCGCACAAAAACGCGGTAAAGAATATATAAAGCC
>CAMWNY010000331.1 GCA_947175775.1 uncultured Lachnospiraceae bacterium
CTGGGGTATTGTAAAGTATCCGCACGCAGAAGGCGTTGAGCCGGGTTCTACACTGGGCACGATTACTGGTCTTTCCGTAACGACAGCGTCTGATACGCCTGATGCGGCATGGGAGTTTGTAAAGTGGGTCAGCGGTGAAGAAGGCGCGGCAGTAATGGCAGAAACCGGAAACTTCCCCGCGATTATGACAGACGAGGCGATGAGCCTGATTACAGGTTTGGAAGGATTCCCGACAGACGACGCGTCCAAGGAAGCGTTGAATGTATCGAACCTGTATTTGGAAGTGCCTTATGCAGAGAACGTATCGGAAATCAACAGCGCACTCGATTCTTATCACGGTTCTATCATGAGCGGCGAGATGTCAATCGACGAAGGCATCGCGGCAATGAACGAGGCTGTGAAAGGCATTACAAATTAATATAAAATGCAAATCAAAATAACAGTGTGAAAAGAGGCCGGCAGGGTGCCGGCTTCTTTTTCAGAAAAAGAACAGAGTTTAAGGAGGGTTGGTTATGACGAAAGGACTAAGCCGTCAGAAAAAACGGGATTTGGTCGCATATTCTTTTATCGCGCCAAACTTTATCGGATTTGCCGTGTTCACCTTAATTCCAATCGTGTTCGCGTTTGCGCTTGCCTTTTTGAACTGGGACGGCAGCAATCCGATTACGTTTGCGGGACTGGACAATTTTAAGCAGCTTGCAGGAGATGTCTTTTTTAAGGCGGCGCTCAAAAACACGATTATTTACTGTATCGGAACCGTGCCGCTGACCATGATTGCCTCTTTGGCGCTTGCGATTATCTTAAACCAAAAGGTTGTCGGACGCGGCATTTTCAGAACATTATCGTTCTTTCCCTATGTCGCGTCGCTTGTGGCGGTGACTTCCGTATGGAAAATGCTGTTTCACCCCTCAAAGGGACCCATCAACAATATTCTATACACGTATTTCCACGTGCCGATGGAGCAGCTTCCGCAGTGGTTTACCGGCGGGCTTGTATTGCTTAGCATGATTTTATTTAGTGTGTGGAAGTACATGGGGTATTATATGGTCATTTATCTTGCGGGACTTCAGGGCATTTCCGCGGAGCTGTATGAGGCGGCGTCTTTGGACGGTGCCAACACATGGCAGAAATTCCGCTTTATTACATGGCCGCAGCTTCGTTCCACAACCTTTTTCGTGGTCGTGATGCTGACAATCAACTGCTTTAAGGTGTATGACATCGCCATCATGCTTGCAGGCGGCGGCAGCGGAGAGCTGACGACGTCCTCAACGGTGCTGGTATATTATATCTACCAAAAAGCGTTTATTGACTGGAAGCTCGGATATTCGAGCGCGGTTGCGATGGTACTGTTTCTGATGGTCTTCGTGGTGACGATGATTCAGTTTCGGGGACAGAAAAAATATCAGTAGGAGAGGAGAAAAAGCTTATGAAATCAGCAAGAAAAAAAGCGATTGCGGGCAAGGTGCTTGTGTACGCGATTTTAATTCTCATCGCGGTACTGATGATTATCCCGTTTATATGGATGCTTTCTGCGTCGATTAAGAGCGACCGGGAAGTCTTTCAGATGAATCCGTTTGTCCTGATACCGGAAAATCCGAAGTTTAGCAATTATCATGACATTTGGACCAAAATTCCGATGTTGAAGTTTGCAGAGAATACCGTCTTTTTGACGATTGTCGTTACGATTTTGCAGCTTTTGACAAGCAGCTTTGCCGCGTATTCGTTTGCAAAGCTTGACTTTAAGCATAAAAACACCCTGTTTTTTGCATACATCGCAACGATTGCGATGCCTTGGCAGGTTTACATGGTGCCGCAGTTTATTATGATGCGTAAATTCGGGTTAAATGATAAGCTGCTTGCAATTATCTGTTTACAGGCGTTCTCGGCGTTTGGAGTCTTTATGATGAAACAGTTTTATGAGGACATTCCAAACGAATTGTGTGAGGCGGCGCGGATTGACGGAATGAGCGAGTACAGGATTTATGCGAAAATTATGCTGCCGCTTTCAAAGCCTGCGCTTTCCACATTGACCATTTTTACGTTTGTAAACACGTGGAACGACTATTTGGGACCGTTGATTTATTTAAAGAGTGAGCAGAAAAAGACGATTCAGCTGGGCTTAAAGATGTTTATCAGCCAGTATTCGTCCGATTACGGACTGATTATGGCAGGCTCCGTTCTATCCCTCATACCTGTTTTGGCGGTATTCTTGTGCCTGCAGAAATACTTTGTGGAGGGCGTTGCCTCAACCGGTCTGAAAGGTTAAACTATAGTTAGCGGCAGTATGAAGGATTAGTAGGAGGAAAATCATGATACGAACAGAATTTACGGGCTATCCGGAGATTTCCGCTCAGGAAATGGAGGAGGCAATGCGGTTTGCGGTTAGGAGTGTGACCGAAAACTTAAAAACCTTTACGGACAAATTTCAAAAGGCATACAGTGAGAACGGATTTTACCAGCCAATTGAAAACAATTACTGGACAACGGGCTTTTGGACGGGGGAGATATGGCTTGCGTACGAGTACGCCTGCGCGCATGATATGGCGCAGGCGGCTGATGCGCTGCGTCATGCAGGCGAGGTACAGATTGATTCGTTCATGAACCGGATTGTCAATAAAATCGAAGTGGACCACCACGACATGGGATTTTTGTATACGCCTTCCTGCGTTGCCGGTTATAAGCTGACAGGTTCTAAGGCGGGACGCGAGGCGGCAGTCAAAGCGGCAGACCAGCTGATTACACGTTTTCATCCCGTTGGGGAGTTTATTCAGGCATGGGGGGCGATGGACGCGCCCGAAAATTACAGACTGATTATTGACTGCCTGCTCAATCTTCCGCTGCTTTACTGGGCGTCGGAGGAAACGGGCGACCCAAAATACCGCGATATTGCGGAAAAGCATATTCATACGGCGGTTGCAAATGTCATTCGTGAGGACTATTCGACGTGGCATACGTTTTTCTTTGACATGAAGACGGGAGCGCCTGACCATGGTGCGACGTGTCAGGGCTACCGCGACGGCTCCGCGTGGACGAGAGGGCAGGCGTGGGGAATTTACGGTATGGCGCTTGCATACCGGTATACGAAACGCGCGGAATACATTGATATTTTTAAGCATGTGACGGAGTATTTCCTGTCGCATATGCCGGCGGATTTGGTGCCTTACTGGGATTTGGAATTTACCTCGGGCGACGAGCAGCCAAGAGATTCCTCAAGCGCGTCGATTGCGGCGTGCGGAATGCTGGAAATGGTGCAGTATCTTCCCGAAGAGGAACGGGGCTATTATGTTACGGCGGCAAAGCAGTTGATGAAGGCGGTGTATGACAGGTGTGCCGTGAAGGATTTTGAACAGTCAAACGGTCTTGTGCTGCATAGCACGTACTCTAACCATTCACCGTACAATACGTGCAATCATTACGGTGTGGACGAGTGCAACTCGTGGGGCGATTACTTTTACATGGAGGCGTTGACAAGGCTTACAAAAAACTGGGAGCCTTACTGGTAAACTGAGCAGAGAAGATTTATCTTCTCTGTTCGTGCGCCGGGCGCCCGTCAGCTTTGCTGACAAATTTCACTTGGGTACCCGTGTGCATAAGAAAGGAAGGAGCAAGCGGACAATGAAGGCAGTGTTTTCTTATGACAGCCCTGTTTGGAAATTTATGGGGCGTCTGTTGGATTTTCTCGTTTTGACGGGATTGTGGGTTGTGACGTCTT
>CAMWNY010000332.1 GCA_947175775.1 uncultured Lachnospiraceae bacterium
GAGTGGCAGCGGGGCTTGGCATTAGGGAGCATGTAAACAGTCCTACATTTACAATAGTTCAGGTTTATGATAGCGGAAGGCTTCCTTTTTATCATTTTGATGTATACCGTATTGGTGATATTGAAGAAATGGACGAGATTGGTTATGAGGATTATTTTTTTGGTAATGGTGTCTGCATTGTAGAGTGGGCAGAGCTGATAGCAGAGCTGATACCGCAGAGTGCAAGAAAAATTACCATAGAAAAAAATCCCGAAAAGGGATTTGATTATCGAAAGATTACGATGGAATAGCCAATAGAAATAAAAATAAAATTAAAAATAATTTTAAAGATTAGGGAAATTTGAGAATGAAAATTTTAGCACTGGATAGTTCCGGGCTTGTGGCATCGGTGGCAGTTGTGGAAAACGATGTCACAGTTGCGGAATATACGCTTAATTATAAAAAGACGCATTCGCAGACGCTTTTACCCATGCTTGACGAGATTAAGAGTATGACAGAGTTGGATTTAAGTTCAATTGATGCGATTGCAGTGGCCTCCGGTCCGGGCTCTTTTACGGGGCTGAGGATAGGAGCGGCGACTGCAAAAGGATTAGGGCTTGCATTGGAGGTTCCGATTATTCCGGTACCTACGGTAGATTCGCTTGCTTATAATCTGTACGGCAGCAAACAGCTTATCTGTCCGCTTATGGATGCAAGAAGAAATCAGGTATATACGGGACTTTACACGTTCGAAGGCAGTGCGCTTGTCACAATAGAACCGCAGTGTGCTGTTGATATTGCAGATATCATCGGTAAAATCAATGAGATGGGAAAAGCGGTTATTTTTTTAGGAGACGGTGTCTGCGTTTATCAAGAAAAGATTGAGGAACTGATACACGTCCAATATGATTTTGCACCTTCGTGCTGTAACAGACAGCGCGCGGCATGCGTGGCGGCATTGGGAGAAAAGCTTTATCAGAGAGGAATTATGCAGACTGCGGCGCAGCATGCGCCTGACTATTTAAGATTATCGCAGGCAGAGCGTGAAAGAAACCAATCCAAAGAGGTATGATAAATGGCAGGGCAGATGCAAAATTATAATATTCGCAAAATGCAGAAAAATGATTTGGAAAAGGTTACGGCACTTGAGGCTGCATGCTTCTCGATGCCTTGGAAATATGAAGATTTTCATGAAGTACTTACAAATCCTTATCGGATTTATTTGGTGGCACAGACAGACGCGCAGGAAATTATTGGCGGCTGCATGCTTACCAATATCGCAGGCGAGGGTGATATTACAAATGTAGCAGTGGATGAGCGTTTTCGCGGTCAAAAGATTGCAACAGCGCTTTTAGGGAAACTGCTTGAATATGGACGTACTGAATATGGAATTCATGCATTTACGCTTGAAGTCCGCAGCCAAAATGCAGCGGCAATCAGACTATATGAAAATGCTGGTTTTCGTTCGGAAGGTATCAGACCAAATTTTTATGAAAAGCCAAAAGATGATGCGATAATAATGTGGAAGAGGTGATTACAATACTGGATATATGTTTGTTGGGAACGGGGGGGATGATGCCCCTTCCATACCGTTGGCTGACGTCTCTTATGGCGCGCTATAATGGCAGCAGTATTCTGATAGACTGTGGGGAAGGAACACAGATTGCAATGAAAGAAAAGGGCTGGAGTCCGAAACCGATTGATATAATGTGTTTTACACATTATCATGCCGATCATATTTCAGGGCTGCCTGGAATGCTGCTTACGATGGGAAATGCAGAAAAAACGACGCCGCTTCTTATGATTGGCCCCAAAGGTCTTGCAAAGGTAGTAAATTCTTTGAGGGTAGTGGCGCCAGAGCTTCCGTTTGAAATAAAATTTATGGAACTTTTGGAATCTGAGCAAAGCTTTTGCTTTGAGGGTTTTCGGATAGAAGCATTTCGCGTGAACCATAATGTTGTATGTTACGGATATAACATTGTTGTAGAGCGAAAGGGAAAGTTTCAGGTGGATAAGGCATTGGAGCTTGGTCTTGAAAAGCAATATTGGAATAGGCTTCAAAAAGGTGAGACGATAGAGATTGAGGGAGAAACCTATACGCCGGATATGGTGATGGGAGAACAGCGTAAAGGTTTAAAACTTACTTATTGCACGGATTCAAGACCAACAGAGGGGATTATCAAAAATGCAAAAAATGCCGATTTATTTATATGTGAAGGTATGTACGGGGAGCCTGAAAAAAAAGAAAAGGCAAAAGAATATAAACATATGACATTTTATGAGGCGGCGGAAATGGCAAAGCGTGCAGAGGTTGCGAAACTGTGGTTGACGCATTATTCTCCATCACTTACCCACCCGGAAATGTATAAAAAAGAAGTACAGGCAGTTTTTCCTGAAACGTATCTCGCAAAAGACGGATGGAGTGCGGAACTTCGGTTTGAGGATGAACAATAAATATAAGGAGGATTAACGATGGGGAAAATTAAAGGAGTAGTTATAGCGGTTATATTGGCTGCTTTAGTGGGCGGTTTTTATTTTTACGTGTCAAATGTGGGAGAGAAAGATAACGAGGTGGTTGTATCAGCAGTCCAAAACGTGCTGTTAAGAAATCTTGAAAATGATTATCCTGCAACCCCTAAGGAACTTGTCAAATACTATGGTGATATTACAAAATGTCTTTACAATGAATCCTACAATGACGAACAGCTTGAACAGATGGCAGATAAAATGCTTGCTCTTTATGATGATGAGCTTGTGGCGAATAACCCAAGGGAACAGTATCTTGCAGGGTTAAAGGAAGATATACAGGAGTTTTCCAATAAAAATTATTCAATTATAAGTTATACGACATCATCAAGCACGGATGTGGAAGAGTATACACATGATGGTAGAAAGTGTGCGAGCTTATATTGTACATATTCCATCAAGACTGGGACAGATTATGTGTCATCAAAACAGGTTTTTATTTTAAGAAAAGAGTCGGGCACAGGGCATTGGAAAATACTTGGTTTTGACATTGCAAATGAATCAGGGGTTTGAGGGATTTAGGCAAAATGGAGAGAAAAGAAGACGTATTGATACTTGCAGTTGAAAGTTCTTGTGACGAAACTGCCGCAGCAGTTGTTAGAAATGGGCGCGAGATGTTATCTAATGTTATTTCATCACAAATAGCGCTGCACACAATTTATGGCGGGGTTGTACCTGAAATTGCTTCAAGAAAGCATATTGAAAAAATAAACCAAGTGATAGAAGAAGCGTTGGTAAAGGCGGGTGTGGAGCTGGAAGATATAACAGCAATTGCCGTGACGTATGGTCCTGGACTTGTAGGTGCCCTTTTGGTAGGAGTTTCAGCAGCAAAATCAATAAGCTTTGCGACTGGAAAGCCGCTGATTGGTGTACACCACATAGAAGGTCATATCAGCGCTAATTTTATTGAAAACAAAGAGTTGGAGCCGCCTTTCGTGTGTTTGGTCGTGTCAGGCGGGCATACGCATCTTGTGGTAGTAAGAGACTATGGAGTATATGAAATATTAGGATGCACAAGAGATGATGCAGCAGGTGAAGCATTTGATAAAGTTGCGCGTGCCATAGGTCTTGGATATCCGGGAGGACCCAAAATCGATAAGCTTTCTAAAGAAGGAAATCCACAGGCAATCAGTTTTCCGCGTGCAAAGGTTGACGGTGCAGCCTATGATTTTAGTTTTAGTGGATTAAAATCAGCAGTCCTCAAT
>CAMWNY010000333.1 GCA_947175775.1 uncultured Lachnospiraceae bacterium
CAAATGGATACAACTTCTTCCGCCGTAATAATCTGCTCAATACCCATGATGTCCTCATATTTAATTTCATCCTGCTCCGTTGCCGCCGTCTTTATCTTTTCTGCGGTTGCAAAGTCAATCAGGCATGTTCTTGCAAGAAGCTCCGTAAGCGAATCACCCGCATACGGCAGCATGCCAAACGCAATCACGCTTCCCTCATCCGTAATGGAAATATCGGAAGTGCCCGCACCCACGTCAACCATTGCAATATTCAAAAGCCTGAATTTTTCCGGAATTGCCACCCGGATTGCCGCAATCGGCTCAAGCGTCATGTTTGATACCTTTAAGCCGGCAAGCTCCACTGCGCTGTAAAGCCCGTCAACCACATCGTCCGGCAGAAATGTTGCAATCATGTCCGCACCAAGATTCTTTGCCTTGTGATGCTCCGGCTGGCTCATCCAAAGCCCGTTGATATAATACTTGACAACGGAATGCCCTACACAGTAGAACTGCATCTGTGTATCGTTTTTTTCCTGAAACTCGGCAAATGCATTGTCGACACCCATTGAAACAAGCGTATTCATGTCCTCGCGCGTAACGCTGCGCTCCGTGTCAAAGTCCATATCGACATGCACATTCATTGTCTTTAAGACACGTCCTGCCGCTGCGATGCATACCTCGTCAAGAGTAATACCTGTCTTTTCCTGAAGCGACTGTCTGATGTCGGCGATTGTGGCGGCAACCCTGTTGATGTCATGGATTTGTCCGTCTACCATAGCACGCGTCTTATGCTCTTTGATTTCCTGCGCAATTACAACGAACGTTTCCCCCTGCCGGTATCCTACGGTTCCAACCACATTTCTCGTGCCAATATCAAGTCCGAACACAGTTTCTTCTTCCCTCATGTTTCTCTCATTCATACTTCATCCCCCATTATATCCTTAATTTGTTGATAGGTTTCTTCCAAATTTCCATTGTTTAAAATGATTCTCTGACAATGCCTGCGAAATTCTTCCTCCCCGAGCTGCCCCTTCATGATTCCTTCAATTTTTTGTGCACTGTACTGCCTGTTTGCAGCAAGCCGTTTTCTGCGGATGTCCGCATCGGAATGAATATACCAAAGCTCGTCCACGATTTGGTCGTAATGCTCCTCTATCAAAAGTGCGGCTTCTATGAAAAAGTAATCTGCTTCCCTTCTCTCCTTCTCATAAGCAATCTGCGCTAAAATATAATTTTTCACTGCCGGATGCACAATTGCATTTACCTGTTCCAACAACGCCTTATTTCCGAAAATCAATTCTGCCATTTTCTTCTTGTCAATCCCGCCGGCGTCATCTAAAATCTGTACTCCCAAAAGTGCAACAACTTTGTTATAACACTCCTGCCCCTTTTCATACAGAAGATGCGCCACCTCGTCCGCCCGGACAATTCTGCACTTGTAATGTTCCCCAATGTAAGTGAGCACCTTTGTCTTACCCGCACCGACGCCGCCCGTTACTCCTATAATTTTCATTTTCCTTATTTCGCCTCATACCAGTCCGAACCTGTATGCAAATCCGTCTCAAGCTTTACGGCAAGGCTGCACGCATTCTGCATTTCTTCCGTAAGTACCATCCGTACCGCCTCAACTTCGTCCTGTCTTGTCTCTATCAAAAGTTCATCATGGATTTGTAAAATCAGCTTTGACTTTAAACCCTTTTTACGAAGTACGTCATACACATTCACCATTGCAATTTTGATTATATCCGCAGCTGTTCCTTGTATCGGAGAGTTCATCGCCACGCGCTCACCGAAAGACCGCTGCATAAAATTCGAAGATTTCAGTTCAGGAACAGGCCGTCTTCTGCCAAACATCGTCTCGCAGTATCCCTTTTCTTTCGCGTCCGACACCAGCCGGTCAAGAAATCCTTTAATGTTCGGATACGTCTTGAAATACTCATCAATATATACTTTCGCCTCCTTGGGCGAGATGCTTAAATCCTGACTCAGTCCAAAAGAGCTGATGCCGTAGACAATCCCAAAGTTTACTGCTTTCGCATTCCTGCGCTGTAAATCCGTAACCTCCTCAAACGGCGTATGGAACACCTTTGACGCCGTAATGCGGTGAATGTCCTCGTCCATCTGATACGCCTCAATCAGCTGTGCGTCTCCCGACATATGCGCAAGCACCCGCAGCTCAATCTGAGAATAGTCGGCATCCATGAAAAGACATCCCTCCTGCGGAACAAATACCTTTCGTATCCGCCGTCCAAGCTCCATACGCATCGGAATGTTCTGCAGATTCGGCTCCGTGGAGCTAAGTCTCCCCGTTGCGGTAATTGTCTGATGAAAACTTGTGTGTATTTTGTTGTCTTTATCAATAAACGCCGCAAGCCCGTCCGCATAAGTGGACTTCAGCTTTGTAAGTCCTCTGTACTCTAAAATATCGCTTACAATCGGGTACTGCGGCGCCAGCTTCTCCAGCACATCTGCCGCTGTGGAATACCCTGTTTTTGTCTTTTTTCCCTCTGGCAGCTTCAGCTTCTCAAACAAAATCTCCCCAAGCTGCTTTGGCGAATTGATGTTGAAATCTTCCCCCGCCGCTTCGTGAATGGTCCTCTCAAGCTCGCCAATTCTTCCCATAAGCGCCTCGCCGTATGCTTTCAGCTCCTCGGGCTTTACCAAAATGCCTTCCCGCTCCATATCGTAAAGTACATACGTCAGCGGCATTTCAAGCTCCCGAAACAACTTTAACATTCCATTCTGTTCCAACGCCTGTGCAAGAATTCCTGCCGCATTTCCAAGAACAAACGTTTCCTGCGCAAGATGGCGGACAAGACTCTCCTTATCCGTTGCATAAGCATTTGCCAAATCCGATTTTCCAAATACCTCCTGCCAGCTTTTTACGACACCATTCAAATACTCTCCTGCAATATCTGCAATCTCATAGTTATTCTTCAACGGATTGAGCAGATACGCCGCAATCTTACAATCAAATATATTTTTCGTAAGCATGTGGGACGAACGCGTTGTATCTGACTGATCTACATTCGTCAATAAGCTTTGATAGTCATTTTTTATGTCAAAACAGCCAATCGTCATGTGCCCAGCGTCAATCAGCCGCGCAAGCTGCAATTGAATTTCCTCTTTTGTCAAATCATTTTCATTCTCCGCAAAAAATACTGTTTCCTCTTCAGCTTTACTGTATAACATACACCCGAAATGCCCTTTGCTTCCTCCAAACTGCCAAACCATCTGACCGTTCTTATTTTCACTGAGCGCACCCTCATTCTGTTCTTCAATATCAATAAAACGAATTGCCGCACTGCCACATTTTAACGCGTTCCCAACGACTGCTTCCAGCTCCTGTTTTGTCTTGATTTCAGTTATCTTTAGCTCTTTGTCAAGGCGCTGCTCCTGCCGTCCTGCTCCTTGATGTTCAAAGCGCGAAAGCATGTTTTTAAACGCCAGTCTTTTAAAAATTTCATAAGCTTCGGGCGTAAACAAAACGCCAAGTTTCGCATCCTCATAGGAAAAATCAATATCTGCATCAATTTCAATCGTCGCAAGCCGCTTGCTCAAATCGGCAAGCGCTCTGTTGTTTGTAAGACTCTCCCGGATGCTCTTTTTGGAAATCTCGTCAAGGTGCGCATAAATTTCCTCAATGGAGCCATACGTCGTCATCAATTCGGTCGCTGTCTTTTCCCCGACATTCGGCACACAGGGAATATTATCCGCCGTATCG
>CAMWNY010000334.1 GCA_947175775.1 uncultured Lachnospiraceae bacterium
TTCAATATATTGCTACAAATATTAAATCTAATATCCGGGAACTGGAAGGCGCTTTAAATAAGGTTATGGCAAATGCCCGCCTGAATAAACAGGAGATTACGATTGAGCTTGCGGAAGACGCTTTAAATGACGTAATTTACCCGAATAAAATACGGGAAATCACGCCAAAACTTATTCTTGATACAGTTGCGGAGCATTTTAACGTGTCGGTAGACGATATTTCTTCCAAAAAGCGCGATAAGGAATTTGCGCTTCCAAGACAGATTATCATGTATTTATGCCGCATCATGACAACGGAAACGTATCAGAATATTGCCGCTCTTTTGGGAAAAAAAGATCATACAACCATTATCAGCGGTGTTAAAAAAATAGAGAAGCTGATTGAGAGCGACAGCGAATTAAAAAATAAGGTAGATATTATTAAGAAAAAAATATCACCGTCTTAATCAGGTTGTGGATTGCTGTTTATAACTTCAGTATTTTTATGAAGGTTATCCACAGGATTATTTTCCATGATTTCCTTTTATAATCAGCAAAAACATGGTTTTACACAAATCCACACCTATTATTACTAAGATTACGGATTATATATTATTTTATATATGCTTTTTTCAGTTTCGCCGCGAAAGCAATTTGACACAAACTTCACAATGATTCGAATGGAGGATTCGTATGAAAATCATATGTTCAAAATCAAATCTTCTAAATGGTGTAAACACTGTTTCCAAGGCTGTACCCAGTAAAACGACGATGTCAATACTGGAGTGCATTTTAATTGATGCCAATAAGGGAGAAATAAAGCTTACCGCCAATGATATGGAGCTTGGCATAGAAACCGTGATTGACGGCGAAATCATAGAAAAGGGAATTATTGCATTAGATGCAAAGATTTTTCTTGAAATGGTAAGAAAGCTGCCGGACAATGACGTTACGATTGAGACAGATGCTACATATAAGGCAACAATTACCTGCGAGAAGGCAAAGTTTAATATTGTAGGAAAGTCCGGTGAAGATTTCTCTTATCTTCCGCAGATTGAACGGTCAGAATCAATTATTATCTCACAGTTTACATTAAAGGAAATTATCAGGCAGACAATTTTTTCAATTGCAGATAATTTCACAAATAAGATTTTGACGGGCGAGCTGTTTGAAATTAACGGCGATGTTTTGAAGGTTGTTTCGTCAGACGGTTTGCGGATTTCTTTGAGAAAAATACAACTGAAGAATTCATATCCTGCAAAGAAAGTAATTGTGCCTGGAAAGACATTGAATGAGGTCAGCAAAATCCTTGCAGGCGATATTGATAAAGACGTGAATATTTTCTTTACGGATAAGCATATTTTGTTCGAGTTTGATAATACGACGGTTGTTTCAAGACTGATTGAAGGAGAGTATTTGAAGATTGACAATATTCTTTCTGCGGACTATGAAACAAAGATTAAGTTAAATAAGAAGGAATTTTTGGGCTGTATTGACCGTTCAACGCTTCTGATTAAGGAAGGTGACAAAAAGCCGATTATTCTGAATATTCTTGATGATATGATGGAATTAAAAATGAATTCCATTGTGGGAAGCCTTGATGAAGAGCTTGATATATCAAAAATGGGTAAGGATTTGATGATTGGATTTGACCCGAAGTTTTTGATTGACGCGCTCAAAGTCATTGACGATGAAGAAATTGAAATTAAGCTGCTGAATTCGAAAGCGCCATGCTTTATCAAAGATGATGATGAGAATTATATTTATCTGATTTTACCTGTAACGTTTAGCAATGTATAATTGTTTGGGATATTAATATGCATATAGACTTTATTGGAGTGGAAACGAATCATGGAAGAAATATTGATAAGAGACGATTTTATTAAGCTTGGTCAGGCGATAAAGCTTGCGGGACTTGTGGAATCAGGAGTAGAGGCAAAGGAAGTCATTCAAAACGGGCTTGTCAAGGTGAACGGCACAGTTGACACAAGGCGTGGAAGAAAACTTGTGCAAGGTGATGAAGTCTGTTTTGGAAAAGAAAACTTTGTCGTTCAAAAACGCAATTAGAATAGCTTGAGGAATGTGAAAAATTTATTTTTCACATGGCAAATTTGTGCTTGAGACACAAATTTGTAGGTTAAGAAAAGAGTATGGTTGTATAGAATGATTATAAAATCACTGGAACTTGAGAATTTCAGAAATTATGCCGAGTTGTCGATTTCTTTTGACAATGGAACAAACATTTTGTATGGGGATAATGCGCAGGGAAAGACAAATATTTTAGAGTCAATTTATCTTTCTGCTACGACGAAATCCCATAAAGGAAGTAAGGATAAGGAGCTTATCAATTTTGAAGCTCAGGAAGCGCATATCCGTACTTATGTGATGAAGGACGGATTGGAAAACCGTGTGGATATGCATCTTCGCAAGAACAAGACAAAAGGGATTGCCATAAATGGGCAGAAAATTAAAAAAGCGGCGGATTTACTGGGATTATTGAATGTAGTATTTTTTTCGCCGGAGGATTTATCGATTATCAAAAACGGTCCGTCTGAGCGGCGCCGTTTTGTGGATATGGAGCTTTGTCAGCTCGACAGTTTTTATTTATATAATCTGAATAATTACAATAAAATCGTTAATCAAAGAAATAAACTTTTGAAGGATTTGTCTTTTAACCCTAATCTAAGAGATACACTTTTTATATGGGATTCCCAGCTTGTATCCTATGGAAGTAAGATTATAGAGAGAAGAGCCGCGTTTGTAAAGCAGCTGAATGAAATTATTTATGACATTCATGTCAGATTATCAGGTGGGAAAGAGGCGCTCGAGGTTGTTTATGAACCGGATATTGCGCTTTGTGAGCTGGAAACCGGATTGAAGAACAGTCAGGAAAAGGATATAAAGCTTAAACAGACGACAGTTGGTCCGCACAGGGACGATTTTTCATTTTTGGTCGACGGAATTGATATTCGTAAATTCGGCTCGCAGGGACAGCAGCGAACGGCTGCTTTATCGCTGAAGCTTTCCGAGATTGAAATTGTAAAAAAATTAACAAAGGATACGCCGCTTCTGCTTTTAGATGATGTTTTGTCCGAGTTAGATAGCAGCAGGCAGAATTACCTGTTAAACAGTATCGGTGATATTCAGACGATTATTACCTGTACGGGACTTGAGGAGTTTGTGAATAACAGGTTTGAAATTAACCGGATTTTTAAGGTTTCAAACGCAGTTGTAACGAATGTGAAAGAAAATTCCAAATCAATAGAAGATATTGATTGAGTTTTTTGTAACTTGTTTTAATTGGAGGAACGATATGAGTAATGAATACGGAGCTGACCAAATTCAGATATTGGAAGGGCTTGAGGCAGTTCGGAAAAGACCCGGTATGTATATCGGCAGCACTTCGTCAAGAGGTCTGCATCATTTGGTATATGAAATCGTAGACAATTCCGTGGACGAGGCGCTTGCGGGGGTTTGTGATACGATTGAAGTGACGATTAATCCGGATAATTCCGTGACGGTTATTGATAACGGGCGCGGTATTCCTGTCGGGATTAACCACAAGGCGGGTATTCCTGCCGTTGAGGTTGTTTTTACAATTTTGCATGCGGGAGGAAAGTTTGGCGGCGGCGGTTACAAGGTTTCAGGCGGTTTGCATGGCGTAGGCGCATCCGTTGTAAATGCGCTTTCTACGTGGCTTGAGGTGGAAATC
>CAMWNY010000335.1 GCA_947175775.1 uncultured Lachnospiraceae bacterium
GCAGGTACCCATACCGCGCGCAACAACTGCTGCATGGGATGTCATACCGCCGCGCACCGTAAGAATACCCTGTGCCGCTTTCATACCCGTAATGTCTTCCGGCGATGTCTCAAGACGAACAAGTACAACCTTCTCGCCCCTTGCCGCCCATGCTTCCGCATCATCAGCCGTAAATACAGCCTTACCGCATGCAGCGCCCGGAGATGCGCCAAGTCCTTTTCCTAACGGAGTTGCAGCCTTCAATGCAGCCGCATCAAACTGAGGATGTAACAGCGTGTCCAAGTTACGAGGATCAATCATTGCAACTGCCTCTTCCTCTGTCTTCATACCCTCGTCTACCAAATCACATGCAATCTTTAACGCTGCCTGTGCCGTTCTCTTACCGTTACGGCACTGTAACATGTAAAGCTTACCGTTCTCAACCGTAAACTCCATATCCTGCATATCATGATAGTGATTTTCAAGCAAATCACAAACCTTGATAAACTGCTCGTAAGCCTCAGGGAACTTCTCCTCCATCTGTGCAATCGGCATCGGTGTACGCACGCCTGCAACAACGTCCTCGCCCTGTGCATTTGTAAGGAACTCACCCATAAGTTTCTTCTCGCCGGTAGCCGGATCACGCGTAAATGCAACGCCTGTACCCGACTCCTCGTTCAAGTTACCGAATACCATCGGCATTACGTTTACTGCCGTACCCCAGCTGTAGGGAATATCATTGTCACGACGGTAAACATTTGCACGCGGGTTGTCCCAAGAACGGAATACCGCTCTGACAGCCTCTTTCAACTGCACAACAGGGTCAGATGGGAAGTCCTCTCCAATCTGTTTCTTATATTCTGCCTTAAACTGCTCTGCAAGCTCTTTCAAATCGGCAGCAGTCAGCTCAACGTCAAATTTAACACCCTTCTTCTCTTTCATCTCATCAATAAGCTGTTCGAAGTATTTCTTACCAACCTCCATAACAACGTCAGAGAACATCTGAATGAAACGTCTGTAAGAATCATATACGAAACGCTCAAACTTCGGGTCCGGATTGCCTGCAATCATCGCTGCGACAACATCGTCATTTAATCCTAAGTTCAAAATGGTGTCCATCATACCAGGCATAGACGCTCTTGCACCGGAACGAACGGAAACAAGCAGCGGATTCTTTAAATCGCCGAATTTCTTGCCGTTCATCTCTTCCATTTTTGCAACATAGTCCATAATCTGTCCCATGATTTCGTCATTAATCTGTCTGCCATCCTCATAGTACTGCGTACAAGCCTCTGTTGTAATCGTAAATCCCTGCGGAACAGGAAGACCGATTTTTGTCATCTCAGAAAGGTTTGCACCCTTACCGCCGAGGAGCTCACGCATTCCAGCATCACCTTCTGTGAATAAATATACCCACTTGCTCATTTTTCATATTCTCCTTTACCTTACGCAGCCTTCATTTGCTGCCGTTTTATTTTCGGTACAGACAACTGCTGAACCACACGTATCCATAATATACACAATATGGTGGATTGTCAATAATTTATCAAAGATTTTTCAAAAAATTTTAATTTGCTCCAATGCACGGTCAAAAATATAGAGAGAATCGGAAAGAATCTCCTCCTCCAAGAGCTGCGTTTCATTAACCTCACGGATAATATCCCGAATAGAACTACTCTCATCCGCATCACCTGCGGGCAGTAGCAAAAGCTCATGCACAGAGGACGGAATAATATATAAATCACTGCCCATCGCCTTGGCAAAATCACGGATTAAATTCGGATAAAGCATACATGCCGCACCGTCCGTTCTGTTTGTGTTGCTGAGTACATACATCGGGACGCACTGTTCTAGCTCCTGTCTATAATCATCATAACCGCCTTCCCCGCACTTATCCGCCTTCAAACGCAAAATTTCAGCCATAACATCACGCATGCTCTTAATCTCATACTGTAACAGCTTTGGCGTATTGCGCAGCGCACGCCGGTAAAGCTCCTGACAATCCACCCCCCACAGCTTTGTATGTGCATTATGGATTAATATGGATGCAGCGCCTATGTTTTCATCTGTAATCGAAACCTGAAAAACAACGGACAAATCAAGAAATTCCACATGTGGTATATCCTTTAAAAGCTCTTCGTTTCTTTCTGTATGAATCAGTTTCATCGCAATTCTGCCCTTAATGCTTTCATAATTTAAAAAATACTGCATGTCCAGTTTTCTGTTTACTTTATTTTTATTGTACACATCCATCACATCATTAATCACCATTCCAAGCGTCGCCTGCCCGCTTTCGTATGCCTCATAATAATTGTTCAGATATATTGTCGGGGATATATTGCTGTCATCCTGCATCACCGTCAGTCCGCTCAAAATGACACCGTTATTTTTCATTACATCATTTAAACGCACACGATACGTCTTTCCTGCCCTTCTTTCCACTTCTTCTTTTACCAATGTCTGAAAATTTGTAAATTCCATAATACTCCTCCTGTATTGTTTCAATGATTTACGCTGTTACAATTTCCTATCGCATAAAAAAAGACAATGAAAAGAACGGATAGCGCACTATCACTCTTCGTCTCATTGTCTTTATGCATTCAATTATTTAAACTTAAAACCGATATAAAACCACTTTATGCTCTTGAAAGATACTCGCCTGTTCTCGTATCAATCTTAATCACATCATTTACATCCACGAACAAAGGAACATACACCGTAGCGCCTGTTTCAACAACCGCAGGCTTTGTCGCGCCTGTCGCCGTATCTCCCTTAAATCCAGGCTCTGTGTCCGTAATCGCAAGCTCTACAAACAAAGGCGGCTCAATGGCAAAGACATTACCATTGTGCGAGCAGACCTTAACCATTTCGTTTTCCTTCACGAACTTGAGCGAATCGCCAACCTTCTCTGAACTCAGACCAATCTGCTCATAATTCTCCGTATCCATAAAATTATAAATATCGCCGTCTGCGTAAAGATACTGCATTTCTCTTCTGTCGATACGCGCCTGCGGACATTTCTCCGTCGGGCGGAATGTTTTCTCGACAACGCCTCCACTGATGATATTCTTCAGCTTTGTTCTTACGAAAGCAGCTCCCTTACCGGGCTTTACATGCTGGAATTCGATAATCTGATAAATGTTACCCTCGTACTCTATCGTAATGCCGTTCCTGAAATCTCCTGCTGATACCATAAATCTTCCTCCTAATACCGTAACCGTTCCATGCCCTTATATCGCAGGCAACATCAACATTTTCGCACAAAACGGTTCGCTTTATTCACTTGTAACGTTTACAATCCTAAACCATTTTATAACAATTTCCTATAGATTTCAACTATTAATTTTTACATTTCGCGATTTTTTAACAGTTACTGTTCAAACAGGACTTCGCATTTACTGTGAAGTCCGTGAGAAAACATACCGCAGCCAAATAAAAATCCATCACCAAAGGTGATTTTGCATGGATTTTTACTCGTTACCGGAATGGAGTGAATCGTAATGTAACACAAAATCAATCGCCATTAAATACCCTTCAAGTCCCTTGCCATAAATCTGATGGTCGCAGGCAGGTCTTGTCACGGAAATTTTACGGAATTCCTCGCGCTTTGTGATGTCGGAAATATGAATTTCAACCTTCGGCACCGTAATACTTGCAAGCGCGTCGCGAATGGCATAGGAGTAATGCGTGTAAGCGCCGGGGTTAATGAC
>CAMWNY010000336.1 GCA_947175775.1 uncultured Lachnospiraceae bacterium
GCACGTGTGCTCGTAGATGTGTATAACCCACAGCTATATTTTAAAGGTGGGTATGGTATAATGTACGCGAAAGCAATGAGCAGTGCCAAAATGTAAGATGAAAAATCGGCTGCTTGCAGACGTATTTGTCATCTTATATTTTGATAGGGCGAAGCCCGCGATGAGGAAAAGCGAGCTTTTCCGAATGCACTGCGGCTTAAATAAAAGAAAAAGCCCGCGATGAGGAAAAGGAATCTTTTCCGAATGCACTGCGGCTTAAATTGAGAAATAAAAAGTTTCCACAAAACACGGAGGCACACACTACGAATGGAAAAAAAACATAAATCCGGCATGAAGCTGACTGCAAAATTGATTATCTTGTTTTTGATTATCATTTTCGTGCCGACAATAGCAGCCGTTATGGTATTTTTAGGCTTCGGTTACCATGAAAATATTGATATTCTTCATGAACTGACAAAAGAAGGCATTATGATTGGAGAAATGGTAGGCAGAAGCTTTTTGAAACACTTTACCATGATTATGATTGCTGTTTTAATAGTAACAAGTGTTATCATCACAAGCTGGATAAAGAAAGACATTTACAATCCGCTTCGGCAGATTAATGTCGCAATGCAAAATATAGCGGACGGCAACTTTGATTACCGGCTGACAGAGAGCCGCGACGACGAAATCGGGCAGCTTTTCGGTAATTACGAGCAAATGAGGCTGCGCCTCAAGGAAAACGCCGAAGAAAAAGCTGAAAACGAAAAAAAACAAAAGGAGCTGGTAAGCAACATTTCCCACGACCTAAAAACGCCGATAACCTCTATAAAAGGCTATGTTGAAGGCATTATGGACGGCGTCGCCAATACTCCCGAGAAGATGGATAAATATATTAAAACCATCTATAATAAAGCAAATGATATGGATCGGCTGATTAACGAACTGACCACTTACTCCGGAATTGACTCCAACAAAATCCCCTATCATTTCCATATTTTAAATGTTTCCGATTACTTTTCCGACTGTATCGAAGAAATCGGACTCGATTTGGAGTCAAAAAATATTCACTTAAACTACACGAACCTCGCGCCGCCTGATACCTGCGTAGTTGCAGACCCTGAGCAGTTTAAAAAGGTCATCAACAACATTGTCAGTAACAGCGTAAAATACATGGGACATGACAACGGCGTGATTTCAATTACCATTCACGACGACAATGAATCCGTCAAAATCGAAATTGAGGACAATGGAAAAGGCATCGCGTCAAAAGACATCGGAAACATTTTTGAACGGTTTTACCGGACAGACGCTTCGCGCAATTCCCTTCAGGGCGGCAGCGGAATCGGATTGAGCATCGTTAAAAAAATTGTCGAGGACCACGGCGGTTATGTGTGGGCAACCAGTAAAGAAGGCGAAGGCACATGTATGCATTTTGTGCTCCGCAAATACATGAAAAACAATGATGAAGTTATAATATAGAAGGAAAATTCCTCTGCTCCTGCTATCGCGCAGGGATTGCAGCCGCATTTTTTCTTCGAAAAAACAAGGAGGAATAACATGAGCAAAATATTGATTGTAGAAGACGAGGAAGCGATTGCAGAACTGGAAAAAGATTACCTTGAGCTCAATGACTTCGAGGTAACGATGGAAAACAGCGGCGACACAGGACTTGCAACAGCGCTTTCGGAAGATTTCGACCTAATCATACTCGACCTCATGCTTCCAGGCATCGACGGTTTTGAAATCTGCAGACGTATCCGTGAGGAAAAAAACGTACCGATTTTAATGGTATCCGCCAAAAAAGACGACATCGACAAAATCAGAGGTCTAGGCTTGGGTGCGGACGATTACCTCACAAAACCCTTTAGCCCGAGTGAGCTTGTGGCAAGGGTAAAAGCGCATATGGCACGCTACGAACGTCTCGTCGGCAGCCATACCAAGGAAAATGACATTATCGAAATCAGAGGTATTCGTATTGACAAGACCGCAAGACGCGTGTTTATCAATGACGAGGAAAAAACGTTCACGACAAAAGAATTTGACCTTTTGACCTTCCTTGCGGAGAATCCTAACCATGTGTTCACAAAAGAAGAAATCTTTCGGGAAATTTGGGACATGGATTCCATCGGTGACATTGCGACGGTTACGGTTCATATCAAAAAAATCCGCGAAAAGATTGAAACCGACACCAGCAAGCCACAGTACATTGAAACCATTTGGGGTGTTGGATACCGGTTTAAGGTATAAAATAACAGCCAAAATTTTACAGGCATAGGGACTTTTAAAATGGACAAAATGATAGTGTACGAAGACAACGTACTTCTGATTATCCATAAGCCCGCAGGAATCGCGACACAGACGTCGCGAATAGGGCAGGCAGACATGGTATCAGAGCTAAAAAATTACAGAAAAAGCAAGGGTGAAAACACTTATATCGGAGTGATTCATCGACTTGACCAGCCGGTCGAAGGGCTGTTAGTATTTGCAAAAAACCAGTCTGCGGCAGAAATCTTAAGCCGTCAGCTTCAGGACAATACCCTGAAAAAAAGCTATCTTGCACTTGTGTATGGAGAGCTTGCAGAAAATACAGGCGGAAAACTTACGGATTTTCTGCAAAAAGACAATCGCTCAAACCTTTCGAAAATCGTAAAAGAAGGAACAAGCGGAGCAAAGAAAGCAGTCCTAGACTGGAATTGGGTAAAGACGTATCAGGACAGAGGGTGTTCTTTGGTGGAAGTTGAACTGTTTACGGGCAGGCACCACCAAATACGCGCACAGATGGCAAATGCCGCGATGCCGCTCTTAGGTGACATGAAATACGGAACGGACGCGTCGAAGGCATTATCAAAGCAGTTTGGAATAACAAACACAGCCTTGTTAGCATATAAATTGGCGCTATTGCACCCAAAAACAGGACAATATCTTGAATATAGGACAGATTGGAAAGTGCCGCCGATACAATAGCAGCATTTTTCTGATAAAAATAATATAATGTTTGAGTTGACACATTTTTTGGAAACAAGTATAATAAAAATATACGTAAATGCACTCATAGACAGATAGGAGATTGAGGCAGAACGGCTTACGAGTGAACTCGTTAATGGGGAGTAACACAAAGGAGGCCAAAGTATGGATGGAATGCAGAATTGGACAACTTATTTGGAGGCAATGCGCAATCGCCTGCTGATCGTCAATGATGCTGACAGCCTGATTTCCGTACTGACTGATGTAAAAAATATACCAATCGCGCTGTCAACAATTGAAGATGTGACAGATGGTACAGGGCTGAGCATGTCGCTTTCGGTAATCTGTTCAGAGGTTAAAGTGGTAGGCAGGGTAATGTGCCTCGTAAGCGATGATATGTTCACAACAGTGCAGTTAAATCTTGACACGGTAAAGAAAATCAGCTCAAAGATTTCAGTGGATAGAAAAGGTGTAGTCATGAAGCTGTCACTCAAAAACGGCGCAGAATTTCTGCTGATGTTCCACACGGAGTTAGTGGAAGAATGATTGTAAGAAGGAAAGCTGAAGAAAGAAGGTCGTGGCAATGGATTAGCGAAGGAACAGTCTATTGTCGCGGCCTTGTTATGATATAGAGAATGGATAAAGAATCGGGGTGGTAAAGATGAAGTACAACACAAATGATTTGTCGGAGATTCTTGATGTGACGACAAATACGATTCGCCGGTTTGAGG
>CAMWNY010000337.1 GCA_947175775.1 uncultured Lachnospiraceae bacterium
GAGGAGTCCGAAGAGGAGTATTATGAGGAGGAGTCTGCTGACGAATATGAATATGAGTCTTCTGATACTTCAGGATATTATGCGCAGGACTATGCGGAGGATACGGAAAGCTATTATGAAGAGGATGGCGCGTACTATGAAGATGACGGTGAGTACTATGAATCGGAAGAGTACGGTGACGAGTATGAGGTATATGAGGATTATGACGAGGACAGCTTCGATACCGCATATGGTGGTGTAGACAATCAATATGATGCGTCCTTTGACCCAGGCTATAACAGGGAATATGACGAGGAGGACCGTGACGTTGCTTTTGGCATGGGCTTTTCGGGAAAATTACAGTCCCTGTTTCACAATTTGAAAAAACATGCGGCAGATATGACGCCGCTTGATGCAGTGATTGCGACGACAGGCGTTGTGGTTGTTGTAGCGGTTCTCGTGCTGATGAGCATGTTCTTTTCGAACAAGCGTGTAAATGAGCATGTGCAGGCAATCGCGCCGATTGGTACAGAGCTTGCAGGTATCGGCGTTGTGGGAGACTACGGTCTTTCGTCCATCACGGACGCGGCGCTTCTTGGCGGCTTTGGAAGTGAGGCGGAGAGCAGCTCGGAAATGATGTCGGAAACGGGCGTTGCAGGAGGTAAGGTCAGCGTCAGCTTTGTTTCGGTGGAAAAGGATTTAAAGATACGGTTTACGGATGTAAACAGTGGAGAGCTGATTACCGGCACAAAATTTGAGGTGAAGCTTGTCAACACGTCAAGCAAAAAGGAGTTAGTTCTGACTGACGACGATATGGACGGCATTATTTATGCCGAAAATATTAAGGCAGGTGTTTTTGATGCAGTCATAACCTCGACAGACAAGTATCAGTTTCCTACAGTGGCACAGCAGGTTACGGTAAAAGATAAGGTCGAGTACGTGGTAATCAATGTTCAGGACGAGGTAAAAAGCGAGAAACAGGTAAATGTGGCGGCGGAGGATACCCAAAAGCAGGATGCGGTCACGGAAGAGGTAAAGCTTACGGATACCGTGGAGTGGGTAGAATCAACCAAAACGCCGATTGGCGGTACGGAAAGTTATCTTCCTATAGAGAAGAATACGATACCTGACCCGTCAAAGGTTTCCAAGGCAGCGGCAAGAATGCTGTTTGATACAATCAATGTTACGCTCGATAAGTCGAGTCTGTCCCTGAAAGTCGGTGCGACGGCAAACCTTACGGGTACGTCTTTCAGTGATAATACGCAGGGAAATACAGAATATAAATATACAACGGAATGGAAGTCGTCGGATGAGTCGGTGGCGACGGTAAACGGCGGCGCCGTGACGGCAAAGTCTGAGGGTACGGCGACGATTACCTACACGGTTACCCGCAAAACCATCACGACAACGTATGAGCCGGAGCAGCCGGTCGAGGAGACGGTTCAAATTGACCTTGACGAGTATGCGGGACTTTCGGCAGCAGAGAAAGAAAAGTGTACGCCGATTAAGGACGACGCAGATCAGATTATTGCATATGAGTACAAAAAGACAATTGAGCCCGAGAAAAAGACGAGTGAGACAACGGATACGGCGAGCGCTTCCTGTGCGGTCACTGTTGAGGCGGCAAAACTGTCTTCCGCTAAGCTGGAGCTTTCGGCAGACAAGACAAGCTGCAGCGTCAACGAGACAATAACGGTAAAACCATCAAAGCTTACGTATACCAAGGATGATAACAGCACGGAAACCATTACGCAGAATTTTCCTGCCGTTACATGGTCGAGCAGCGATAAGGCGGTAGCGGAGGTGAATGCCGACGGCGTTGTGACCGGAAAAAAGGCGGGAGCTGCTGTTATTACGGGTCAGATTAAGGGAATTAAGGGTGCGGACGGCAAGGAGCTTGATATCAAAGCGCAGATGAATATAACCATAAATGCCGACAATACGCTTACGGTGACGCTTGACCGGACAGACGGTGTTTATATTGGTGTGGGCGGTACGACAACGCTTACGGCGACGGTGGCAGGTTATCTCAATGATGCGGGCGTCACATGGGAGACCTCTGATAAGAAGGTGGCGACTGTTAACGAAAAGGGCGTGGTTGCCGGCGTGTCGGCAGGCAGCGCGGTGATTACGGCTGTCACAAAGGAAAAGGACGGAAAAGGAAATCCGGCAAAGGTTTCCTGCACGGTGACGGTTAATTCCAATGCATCGGGCGATACCGTTACAAAGTTAAAGGATGCGAACGGAAATCAGATTTATCTGAAAAACAGCGACGGCAGCTATAAAGAAGCAGTTCATGCGGATTATTACACGTCTGCGGAATTTTATATTAAAACTGCGGCACAATATAAATATACAGGCTGGCAGACCATAGACGGAAAGACGTACTATTATGACAAGAACGGAACTCCGGTGACGGGTGCACAGGTCATTCAGGGCGTGACGTACAATTTTGGTTCCGACGGGGCAATTGCGACGACCGTAAACGGTTCGAAATTCGGAATTGACGTGTCAAGGCATAACGGTGAGATTAACTGGAATGCGGTGAAGGCTTCGGGTGTCGATTATGTCATTATCCGCTGCGGTTACAGAGGTTCCGCGACGGGCGCGCTCATTCAGGATCAGAATTTTACAAAGAATATCAAGGGTGCGACGGCAGCAGGATTAAAAGTCGGCATCTACGTATTCTCGCAGGCAGTAAACGAGGTGGAGGCAGTTAAAGAGGCGTCGCTTGCGGTTGCATGTGCCAAAGGATATAATCTTACGTATCCAATCTTTATTGACACGGAGTCAAGCGGCGGAAGAGCTGACCGGATTGATAAGGCGACGCGTACGGCTGTGGTCAATGCGTTCTGCCAAACGGTGGTAAATTCAGGCTACAAAGCAGGAATTTACGCTTCAAAGACCTGGTTTGAGGATAAACTCAACATGGGCGCAATCAGCGGAAGCTATCGTATATGGCTTGCACAGTACGCGGCGGCGCCGACTTACAAAGGCAAATACGATATGTGGCAGTATTCGAGCAAGGGAAAAATCAGCGGAATTAAAGGAAATGTTGATTTGAATCTGAGCTATATGGGATATTAGTTCTATGCGGCATTTTCTATAGAGGGGATGCCTGGTATGAATAATTTGCCGCAAATTACGTAAATTTTATAAAAAAGAAATGAATTATGGCAAATTATGAATGGCATGGCTGCATATTTACTTGCAATATTTGCCAATATAGGATAAAATTAGGCGAGACAGCGCGAAGCATGCAGGCATATGCGACATGTTTTGCGCTGTTATCATAAAATTTAAGTTTAATTTAAGATCGCAAATTAATTTGGAGGTATCAATTGATGAGAACTTATTTAGTAACAGGCGGTGCGGGATTTATCGGATCAAACTATATTCATTACATGTTCAAAAAATATGACAATGAAATCCGCATTATCAATGTGGATGCGCTTACGTATGCAGGCAACCTTGAGAATTTAAAAGGCGTGGAGTCAAGAGAAAACTACACCTTTGTGAAGGCGGACATCACGGACAAGGAGGCGATTGCAAAGATTTTTGAAGAAAACGATATTGATCGGGTTGTTCATTTTGCGGCGGAGAGCCATGTTGACAGAAGTATCAGAAATCCCGAGGTTTTTGTACAAACCAATGTTCTTGGAACAGCAGTGATGTTAAACTGTGCAAAGGC
>CAMWNY010000338.1 GCA_947175775.1 uncultured Lachnospiraceae bacterium
TTGTCTGCGTACTTCATGGCAATCTCTTTTGTACGGTCCGTTGAGCCTGTATCCGTCACAACAATTTCAAATCCATATGGCAGCAAGCATTTGAGGCATTCTTCTATGTATTTTTCTTCGTTTTTTGCTATGATGCATACCGAAACGGGTATCTTTGACATATGAATACCATGTCCTTTCTATATTAATATTCATGCAGTGTTTGACTTGAAAAGCGCCTGCCACGCTTGACGTGACCTGCGCTTTTCTATCCTGTTTTTTGTTATATTTAGCCGTTCAACAGTGTCATGACGCCCTGGTTCGACTGGTTCGCCTGCGCAAGCATTGACTGACCTGCCTGCTGGAGAATCTGAAGATTTGAGTATTTTACCATTTCCTCTGCCATATCTGTATCACGGATGGTTGCTTCTGCTTCTGTGGTGTTTTCAACAATGTTGTCCAAGTTCTTGATTGTGTGCTCCAAACGGTTCTGTACGGCGCCGAGTGCGGAACGCTGTCTTGATACTGCAATCAGAGAATCACCTACGACATCAACTGCGGATGTTGCATTTGCTCCATTGACATCCACAATGCCGACTTTGTTGCTGTGGAGCATATCAATACCAATGCCCGCAGCTGAAATCGTCTCGATTGTTGTTGTAATCTTGTTCTCAACGTTACTATCAGAACCTACATGAAGATCGAACTCAAGCTCTCTGGGAACTTTTGTTGATACCTGTGAAATCCACTTATTAATGCCATATTCAGGAGTTCCTGCCGCCTTTGCTTCCTCTTCCGAAACAATTGCGTCTCCTGTTCTTGCCTGTGACGTCTTAAATAAACCGCCTGTATAATTTCCGTTTTTGTCAAAGTAAGAATTTAATGCAACACCTGATACCGGATTACCGTTTGCATCATAGAGCACTGCTCTTGTTTGATTCAGCTCAAATTCTTTCTCAACGTCGTCGCCCGTAGGCCATGTATATTCTTCAACATACCTATATCGATCCAGCATCTGATCATCATCATTAATATACTCTCCAAGCGCCTCGCCTGCTTTAAGATGATAGATTACCTCTGTCTCCGTATCAAAGATATACATATCTTTCTTCGCAATGTCTGCTCCGTTTGCATCCTGATCAATGCATGCCGCCGGATCTAATTCCTTATTAATAAATGCAGCATAGGATGTCGTATTAATGCCTGTGGGGTAAGTTACCGTATTAACAACCGTTGTTCCTTCATTCAAATACTGTGTAATATCATCACCGTTTCTTACAACAAAGGCAGAACCCGGCTGATTTACGGAAGCGGTTTTTGCAGATACATCTGTTAAATACAGATTTGCATTTCCTACATAATTGTACTTATACTCCGGAGATTTGGTTCCTGCGGATGTCATTGTGTTCTCTGTGGGAAGTACAAGGAAATTCTCCACGTACTTATTGGTATATCCCTTATTCTCCGCATCACCCTTCAAAAGATAAAGCTCATTAAACTTTGTCGTCTCTGATACACGGTCAATTTCTACAATCAGCTCATCAATCTCATCCTGAATATACTGACGGTCTGTCTCTGAGTTTGTGCCGTTTGCTGCCTGTACGCAAAGCTCATTCATTCTCTGAAGCATATCCTGAATCTCTGCCAGTGCACCTTCTGCTGTCTGCACGCAGGATACACCATCCTCCGCGTTTGTTGAAGCCTGTGTCAGACCTCTGATCTGCTTTCTCATCTTCTCGGAAATTGCAAGCCCTGCTGCATTGTCCGCTGCACGGTTAATCTTGTAACCTGATGAAAGTTTTTCCGTAGCGTGTGTTGCCTGACCTGTTGTGATTCCTAACATTCTGTTGGCGTTCATCGCCTGCATATTGTGTTGTACTACCATACTTTTTTCCACGCCGGCTCCCTCCCGGCGCTTCCTCCTTTCGTCCCTTACATTTTAATTTTTACTTTCCCCCATTGTTTTCATGAAAGTAATGTTTCGTTTATTCAATAATTATATCGGTAAGTTTTCGCACAACTTTATATATTTTCTGATATTTTGTTAATTTTTTATGTTTGATTCTGTAATATTTTTGTATTTTACATAATTTTCAGTCATTTTAAAATTTTTTCTTCTTTTTAGGTATGATGGTTTATATGACTGTATACATAAAAATGCAGGAGCCTTTTATACACTCGTGCATTTTTATTTTATGTTGCTTGATTATGTTTTTTCCAATTTCTTTTGTTTACACACCCAACGGACAATGTTAGAATAAGGTTGAAAGTACTATAAATAATGAAAGAGTTTGTTTTCAGGCATACTAAGATGACGGCAGGGATGGAGGATTACCGTGAAACGCAGATTTAATATAACCGGCTCGTGCAGCCCGCAGAGACATTATATGGTCCGTTTGGATGACAGGTTAAAAAAGATTAGGGAAGATTATATTGAGTATGGCAGTTATTTTGTGATTAACCGGGGGCGGCAGTATGGAAAGACGACGACGCTGCGGGCTTTGGAAGAGTACCTGTGGAATGATTATATTGTCTTGTCGCTTGACTTTCAGCAGCTTGGAACAGAAGATTTTACAGATGCCTCAACATTTGCGCGTGCGTTTGCAGGCGTCGTACTTGAATCACTTGAACGCAACAATTTGAATAAAAAGAAAGAGCTATCAGCACTCTTTTCAGGGCTTATGGAAAAAAAAGACAAAAGTATAAAGGATTTATTCATCTGTCTAAGCAATTTGTGTCAAAAAAGCTCCCATCCAATCGTACTAATCATTGATGAAGTGGACAGTGCGGGCAATAATCAGGTTTTTATTGACTTTTTGGCACAGCTTCGCAGTTACTACCTGAACCGGGACAGAATACCGATTTTCCACTCCGTGGTCCTTGCAGGAGTGTACAGCATTAAAAACTTAAAGTTAAAGCTGCGTCCCGAGTTGGAGCATCAGTACAATAGTCCATGGAATATTGCGGCTGATTTTGATATTAACATGAATTTTTCGGCAGCACAGATTTCAGAAATGCTGAACGAATATGCAGCAGACCATCAGGCAGAAATGGAAATATCCACTGTCGCAAAAGAAATCTATGCTTATACGGCGGGCTATCCTGTGCTTGTATCCATGATTTGCAAGCGCATTGACGAGAAGATTATTGGAAGTGACGGATTTGATTCTCCCAAAGCCGCATGGTCAGAAAAAGGTGTGGAACAAGCAGTATCCATAATTTTAAAGGAAAATCCCCTCTTATTCGAAAGTATGGCAAAACAGCTTGACACGTATCCTGATTTGTACAAAATCGTGGAGGATATTATATACTGCGGAAAGCGGATACCATATAGTCCGGTGGAAAAATCCATCAATCTTGGCGTAATGTTTGGCTTTTTAAAGGAAGAAAACGGTCATGTTGCCATTGCAAACCGGATGTTTGAGATGTGCCTGTTAAATATGTTTATGGCGAAGGAAGCAATTACCAGCGAGGTGTTCTCCAAAGGTGAGAGCGACCGGATTCAGTTTATCAAAAACAACCGGCTTGACATGGATTTGGTTTTGAAAAAGTTTGTGGAATATTTTGAGGAAATTTACAGTGAACGGGACGCAAATTTTATCGAAAAGTTCGGACGCAAATTTTTCCTGCTTTATCTGAAACCGATTATCAACGGAACCGGAAATTATTATCTTGAGG
>CAMWNY010000339.1 GCA_947175775.1 uncultured Lachnospiraceae bacterium
TACAAGGAAGCTTGTGTGTTGCAAGACGTAACGCTTCTTTTGCTACATCCTCAGCTACTCCGCTGATTTCAAACATTACACGACCGGGCTTTACAACTGCTACCCAGTATTCCAGTGTTCCCTTACCGGAACCCATTCGCGTTTCAGCCGGCTTTGCCGTTACAGGCTTATCCGGGAAAATCTTAATCCAAACTTTACCGCCACGCTTAATGTGACGTGTCATGGCAATACGGGCTGCCTCTATCTGATTTGATTTAATCCAGCATGGTTCTGTTGCCACGATACCGTACTCACCGTAAGTAATTGTATTACCTCTCTGAGCCTTACCTCTCATTGTACCGCGGAACTGTTTACGATGCTTTACTCTTTTTGGCATTAACATTATTTATCGCTCCCTTCCTTGTTTCCCTTTGTAGGAAGTACTTCGCCCTTGTAGATCCAAACCTTTACGCCAAGCTTGCCGTAAGTTGTATCTGCCTCTGCGAAACCATAATCAATATCTGCTCTAAGTGTCTGAAGAGGAATCGTACCCTCACTGTAAAACTCTGTACGAGCCATATCTGCTCCACCGAGACGTCCTGAAACAGCCGCCTTGATACCCTGAGCACCAGCCTTCATGGTTCTGCCCATGCAGGACTTCATGGCGCGTCTGAAAGACACACGATTCTCAAGCTGCTGTGCAATATTCTCAGCTACCAGCTGTGCATCTCTGTCCGGTCTCTTGATCTCCTTGATGTCAACAAGCACATTCTTTCCTGTAAGCTTCTGAAGCTCTTTCTTGGTGATCTCGATCTCTGCACCGCCCTTGCCGATCACGACACCAGGTTTTGCAGTGAAAACGATTACCTTCACCCTGTCAGATGCTCTCTCGATCTCAATCTTTGAGACGCCGGCACTGAATAATTTCTTCTTTAAAAATTTTCTAATATTATAATCTTCCACCAAATAGTCCGCAAAATCAGCATCAGCATACCATTTTGAATCCCAATCCTTAATAACGCCGACTCTCAGTCCATGAGGATTAACTTTCTGTCCCATTTTCTTCCTCCTATCTCTCATCGAGCACAATTGTAATGTGGCTCATTCTCTTTTCGATTCTGTAAGCTCTGCCCTGCGCTCTTGGTCTTACGCGCTTCATTGTCGGTCCCTTATTTGCATAGCACTCTGCAATGTAAAGGTTCTCGGCATTCATACCATTATTATTCTCAGCATTTGCGATTGCTGACTCCAAAAGCTTCTTAATGATGCTTGAAGCATACCTTGGGCTGTACGCCAACAGCGCCAACGCACTCTGCACATCCTTGCCCCTGATGGCATCTAATACGAAGCAAGCTTTCTGAACCGAAACTCTGGCATAAGAGAGCTTTGCTGACGGTCTGGTTTCTCTGTTTTCTGCGTTTCTCTTTCTTTTATAACTTGTTCTGCTATATTTTTCCTTAGCCACGGTTGAACCTCCTCTCAACTATTATTTCACCTTTGATTTCTTTTCGTCCTTACCATGTCCTCTGTAAGTTCTGGTTGCGACGAATTCACCAAGCTTATGTCCAACCATATCTTCTGTTACATATACAGGCACATGCTTTCTTCCGTCGTGAACTGCAATCGTGTGACCTACAAATGAGGGGAAAATTGTAGAACGACGTGACCATGTCTTAATTACTGATTTACTTCCTGACGCGTTCATCGCATCAACCTTCTTTAAAAGGCTTGCGTCTGCGAAAGGACCTTTCTTTAATGACCTTGCCATTAGGTAATTCCTCCTTGTTATAATCGATAAACTGTTTTAAGCGGAAGGCGATATTTATTTAATCGCCTTACCGTCTCTTCTTCTTACAATAAGCTTGTTAGACGCCTTCTTGCTCTTTCTTGTCTTTAATCCAAGAGCAGGCTTGCCCCAAGGTGTACATGGACCGGGTCTTCCGATACCTGTCTTACCTTCACCACCACCATGCGGATGGTCGTTCGGGTTCATAACAGAACCGCGGACTGTAGGTCTGATACCCATGTGACGCTTACGTCCTGCTTTACCGATTTTGATAAGGTTGTGGTCGCCGTTGCCTACAACGCCGATTGATGCTCTGCAGACGATGGGAACCATTCTCATTTCGCCAGAAGGAAGACGCAGTGTTGCATACTTTCCTTCCTTCGCCATAAGCTGTGCACTGTTACCTGCGGAACGTACAAGCTGTCCGCCTTTTCCAGGATGCAGCTCAATATTGTGTATCATTGTACCGACAGGAATTTCAGAAAGCGGCAAGCAGTTACCGACTCTGATTTCCGCCTCAGGTCCGTTCATAACCTTCATTCCGTCTGTCAGTCCTTCCGGAGCAAGGATATATGCTTTCTGACCGTCCGCATAACAGATTAACGCAATGTTTGCCGAACGGTTCGGATCGTACTCGATACCGATAACCTTGGCAGGGATGCCGTCTTTGTTTCTCTTAAAATCAATAATTCTGTATTTCTGTCTGTTTCCACCGCCTTGGTGTCTCACAGTGATTTTACCCTGATTGTTACGACCTGAATGTTTCTTCTTTGATACGCAAAGAGACTTTTCAGGAGTCGTCTTTGTAATCTCAGAGAAATCAGAACCTGTCATATTTCTTCTCGAAGGTGTATATGGGTTATATGTCTTAATTCCCATGATTATTTCTCCTTTTCTAAATTTATTATCACACTTTTGATTGTGTATAGTCTCTGTTACGGCTTACATTATTTTATAATCCGGTAAAGAGTTCAATATCCTTGCTGTCCTCTGTAAGCTGTACAATTGCCTTTTTCGTCTTTGCCGTCTTTCCGACAACCATTCCGCGTCTCTTCTTCTTGCCGTCAAGATTCATGGTGTTTACTTTGGCAACCTTTGTGCCCTCAAACATCTTCTCAACCGCTTCCTTAATCTGAGACTTATTCGCCTGCGTATGAACTAAGAATGTATACTTCTTGTCGCCCATGCCTGCCATGCTCTTCTCCGTAATCACCGGTTTAAGGATTACGTCATAATACTTAATATCTGCCATTATGCGTACACCTCCTCAATCGTCTTTGCAGCATCCTTTGTGAGGATTACCGTACCACCCTTCATAATGTCATAAACATTGATTGTATGCGTCAATGCCGTCTGTACATTCGGAAGGTTTCTTGCCGAAAGAACAACCTTCTCATCGTTTTCATTGATGACAACGTATGCCTTTGCTACGTTCAAGTTGTCTATCACAGCCTTGAAATTCTTTGTCTTAATCTCATCGAACTTGAGTTCATCAAGCACGATCAGCTTGTTTTCCTGAACCCTGCTTGTGAGCGCTGACTTTAATGCAGCTCTCTTTTCTTTCTTATTCATCTTGAATGAATAGTCTCTTGGCACGGGAGCGAATACCACGCCGCCGCCTGTCCACTGCGGAGCTCTTGTAGAACCCTGTCTTGCATGACCGGTTCCTTTTTGTCTCCAAGGTTTTCTTCCGCCGCCGGATACTTCTGAACGTGTCTTTGCTTTCTGAGTACCCTGACGCTTATTTGCAAGCTGCTGAACCACTGCCATGTGTACCAAGTGTTCATTTACTTCTACACCGAAGACAGCGTCGCTTAAGTCGATTGTATCAACTTCCTTGCCTTCCATATTATAAACAGATACTTTTGCCATCTGTATGGTCC
>CAMWNY010000340.1 GCA_947175775.1 uncultured Lachnospiraceae bacterium
TTATTTTTTGATATATTCGGTTACAAGCTGGCTGTCGGATGCGCGCTCTGCATTCCATATTAGCCACCGTGGAATTATTTTTTCCGGGGACGTGCCTGTCACACGCGTTTTCACATCCGACTTTCCTTTTACGTATACGACTGCTGCATACTTTGCCGGCGTAGCCGCCTGGTGTTTCTCGTTCTGAGGATTTTGTGTTTGGGATGCTTGCGGTTCCACAGATGACTGTTGTATTGCAGGAGCTTTCTGTTGCGTGGATTCTTTTTGTTCCTGAGCATTAGGTTGTGTGTTTGCAGTTTCCATAGCGGGAAGCTGACCCCCGTTGATATAATTTTTAAGATAAGAGATTTCCGCATTGTTAAAACGGCTGCTGTTCTCCAGTCTTTTTATGGGGCTGTCCATGTCACTTTTCAAAACATGTTGTTCCCTCCATTTTCTTACACCGTTTCCATCTCCGGTATCAAACATAATCGTAAACAATACTTTATTGTTTGGCTTATTTATTCCATTATCCCTTTCATACGAGCTCATCTTATCGGAAAATTCTTTTAAGCCATATAATGTATTTTCATTCAAGCCTATAATGCCCGACTCCTCAACCATGACACATGGTGACAGATGGGATATGTCCCTGTTATAAAACTGTCGTCTCTGAAATTCTTTCTGAATATCCATTTTGAGCATATCTGCAGCTCTGTCAAGAAGGAATGACTTTTCATGGGACAGACTGTAATCCGATGCGCTGATTTTATCAATTTTATGTGTATCCGGATTATAATCCACCTGAAAAGTCTTTTCTATGGTATCCTGTCCTGCATGTGCATAAATCGCCACTTCATTATCCGGCTTCATTTCAAAGTCAAATGTATATTCCTGATTATTAAAAATATTTTCGGAAGAAATTCTTAAGTTCTTATCTGCCCCTGAAAAATCTATGGTTTCCGTGCCGCTGCACTTATTTATCACTGTATCCGCAAATTTTGTGTCGGATACTACGGCTTCCCCAAGATAGCATCCGTTCATTCCTGATGACTGCATCTCACACGCCACAATTGCCGACTTTGAAAACACACAGTCCGTATATACCGTATATTCCATTTCGCAGTATCCCATTTCCGTCTCCTGAAACATCGTATTATAAAATGTACAATCGGAAAATGCGCTGTCCACAAATTCCGCTTTCGACAGATAGGAATCTTCCATTTCAGCATTTTCAAAGGTGCAGCCGTTCAGTTCACTGCCCATAAGATTAATGCCGCTTAATTTTCCGCTAAAATGGACTTCGTTAAAAATGCAATTGGACAAATCAAGTGTTTCGTAATTTCCTGCTTCTTGTCGTTCCCTGTGTTCCCTTAGCAGCCTGTTTAATTCCTCCTGTGTTATGGTCCTTTTATCACCTTGCGCGTCAATGTCCGTGTACCGATGTTCCGGCTCTGCTTCCCTGACAGGAGGAAGCCGGTCATATTCCCACTTTTTCTGTTCACTCACCACGCGGGCATGTTCATCGATTTTATAATGAAAGCCTTCCATGAACTCCCTTGTAATGTCGGAGACGCTTCCTGTAACGCTTATATCAATATCCACGGCATTCTGCAGTGCCTCTGTCATCTGTTCGTTAAGCTCCATGATCTGGCTGTATATAAGCCCCATCTGTTGAAGAAGCCTGTTCCTGTTATCCAGTTTATTAGCTGCCATTATTTTATGCCCCCTTTCTTCTCGGGAAATTCAAAGGCTGTTTTTAGCCTGCCGCTCTCATCTTCCTGTAGCGTTAAATACGCATCAAAGGATTTACCGCTTTTCGCAGTAAATCCTTTGATTAAATCGGACCTTTTGTTTGTAATAAGTTTCTTTGCCAAAGCCGGCGTTATCTTTTTCCCTGCAATTTCCTTCCATATGGAGAAGCTGCACTTTGGTTCCTGGTTATATCCTTCACAATACCAGCTCTTTTGGTTTTCACGCATTTTTCTGCCGCATTCTGGACATGCTCCGACTGACGGCACACCTCCGAGCTTCTCATTAGGAACATTTTTGAGAAAATTACGTTTATTGTCTTGTATCTCAGTTATAATGTCATCAATAAACTGTTGCCTGGTTATTTCCCTGGAACGGACTTTTTGCAGTTTTTCCTCAAAACAGATTGTCATTTCCGGCGATTTCAGGACATTTGGAATGAGTGAAAGAAGCTGGCGCCCAAGCTCCGTTGATATGTATTTATTCTTTTCAAGTTTAATAAATCCCCTGTTTATAAGATTCTGTATAATTCCTGCCGATGTCGCGGACGTCCCTATTTTGTATTTGCCCATAAGCTTTATAATGTTTCCCGGATTGTATCTTGCAGGCGGTTTTGTCCTGTCCTCATTGATTGCAAGTTCTTCAAGCTTTATCTCCATTCCTTCCCTCAAATCGGGAATGCTTTGGTCGCTTTGTTTCTCCTCATTTACATTTTCCTTCAGCAGACTGTATACCTCTTTATATCCTAATGCAATGAGTGTTTTTCCTGAAGATTTAAATTGTCTGTTGCCAATGGCTGAGACGATTTCCGTAGCTTCATATTCATAAGGCGGATAGAATATGGACAGAAAACTTACAGCCACCTCGTCAAAAACATTGCGTTCCTCCGCTGTGAGCTTCTCATATGCATCCGCCATTCCTTCATTGATTGTTGGAATCAACGCGTGATGGTCAGATACCTTGTTGTTATTAAAATATGCCTTGTCCATCGAAAATTGCGCATAGTCTATTCTGTCCGTATATTTCTTGAATTTTCCGAATGCACAGCATTCCGTATGGTCATGCAGCTCATTGTACAGGTCTGTTGATAAATACCTGCTGTCTGTCCGGGGATAGGATAAGATTTTGTACTTTTCATAGAGGCTCTGTGCAAGCTGTAACGTCTGATCCGGAGTATATCCGTATTTTTTTCCCATTGCGCTCTGCAGCTCGGCTAAATTGTAAAGTGCCGGCGCTTTATTCGATTTCTTTTCTCGTATGCAGCTTTGTACGGAGGCTTTGCCATATTGTGTACAGTAGTCCGCAGCCTGTTCCGCAGCACTCTTTTCCATATATTTTATTGTTTTCCCGTCTGTGTCTGTCTCATTTGCCTCAAATCCTTCCTCAAAGCGAACGGATACTCTCCAATACGGCTGCGGTTTAAAATTCTCGTATTCAATATCACGCTTCACTATCAGGTTCAAAAGCGGCGTTTGGCAACGTCCGTAAGAAAGCACCTGTCTGTCCGAATACAGGCAGGTCAGCAGCCTTGTATAATTATAACCATATACCTGGTCCGCAACGGCTCTTGTTTCTGCCTCCTCAAGGAGAGAGGCAAACTCTTCCTCCGAATCGTCATGCAGTCTGTTCATTGCGCTCTTAATTGCCTCGTCTGTCAGGGAAGAAGACCATAAGATCTTTACCGGATGTCTGTTTCCCGCCATCCGGTATATCCATGACTGAATGAGCAGCCCTTCACGTCCGGCATCGCCGGCATTGATTAAATAATCAATGTCATTACGCGCAATCAGTTTTTTAATGACATCAAACTGTGTTTTTGTCCCTTTCTTTATTTTCAGACCATTATCGGCAGGAAGCGGAATATCTTCCGGATTCCATTTTTTATATTTTTCATTGATGTCCTCGGGATCTTTCAGC
>CAMWNY010000341.1 GCA_947175775.1 uncultured Lachnospiraceae bacterium
CTGTAACCTTTTGCGAGCTTTAACACTCTGTTATGTCTTTTTTTTGCGTTTAAACCGCCTTTAATTCTTGCCATTTTCTTTTCCTCCTAACAAATTCACATTCCTTTACCGTTTCTGAAAACACAAATTATACGTACGGTAAAATCTTTTTCATATTCTTAACATTTGTTGCATCTGTGATAGCCGGTTTTCTGAGATTTCTTTTTCTCTTCGCTGACTTCTTTGTCAGGATATGGCTCTTATAAGCTTTCGCTCTCTTTAATTTACCTGTTCCTGTTACCTTAAAGCGCTTTGCTGCTGACTTGCTTGTTTTCATTTTTGGCATATCTGTTTCCTCCTAAATCATACTGTTTTGTAACTGTCCAATACGGAACAGCTGCTCATTGTCTATATTTTAACTGACATAAACCGTTTTGTGGGAATAACAGCTTATCGTTTTTCAGCTAAAAACATTGTCATGCTTCTGCCCTCAACCTTCGGCTCCTTCTCGACAACGGCAATATCGCTTAAGCTCTCGCCGAAATCCACAAGAATATGCTTGCTGTTCTGCATATGAGCCATCTCGCGTCCGCGAAAACGCAATGTCACTTTAACCTTATCCCCCTTGGTTAAAAACTTGCGGGCAGCATTTATTTTTGTGTTCAGGTCATTCGTGTCAATATTTGGAGATAAGCGGATTTCTTTCACGTCGATAATCTTCTGCTTTTTCTTCGCTTCCTTCTCCTTCCTTGTCTGCTCATACTTGAATTTTCCATAATCAACAATCTTACATACAGGAGGTTTTGCCGTGGGAGCAATTTTTACCAAATCAACGCCTGCCTCCTCTGCAAGTTTCATCGCTTCTCTCGGCGGCATAATGCCGAGCTGTTCGCCGTCCGCGCCGATTACACGCACCTCTCTGTCCCTAATCTGTTCGTTAATCATTAAATCGCTAATAACCTTACACCTCCATAAAATAAATCATAAGAAAATAAATTGAGTGCCAGCGCACTCAATATGCAAAAAGCTTCGCTTTTTGTCTAAATATTGAACGCTGCTGCATAAATAAAAAGTGGATAATTACAGAATTATCCACTTCATTTTCTATCTTTATGTCATTACCTCATTCATTGTGCGCATCTATACTACACACGTAAAACATAACAGCATAAATTTCAAAAATATAAACACCTATAAGCCCGATTGCCATAGGGTGAGAGCGGATACTCTGCTTTGTTGTATCTGTCTGAATATCTCAAACAAAAATACCTTACCACATGTTCTCCGCTCTGTCAATGGCTTTTACTTATTTTTCCTTAAAAGTTGCACAAAGTGTCTCCATACTTGTTCCTGCATTTCCGCCCTTTATGTCAACATGGTCCGCATGGCAGCGGTAATCGCTGTTGTAAACACATTTTACCGCCTCACAGTCGATGCTGATTGTTTTACTTGGGTGTGAAACGGCGCTTGTAAAGCTGTCGCCGCTTCTCTTATGAAAACTCTCGCAGCAGGTATTGTCGCAGTCACAGGCATGCTTTCCGCCCACCATAATATCACCCTTACAGCAGCAGCAGTCTTTGTTATAGGTACAATTTGATACACCACAGGTTAATTCTGACATTGTTTTCCTCCATTCTGAAGCCCCATAAACTGTGCTTCCTGATTAATGTAATATTAACAGAGTCCATTGAACTATGAACCTGTGATTAGTATGCCATAATCTAACCTGCGTTATACTTTTTTAAATTATTTATTTTCTTCGTTTTGCATTTCCTTACGGATTTGCTTTGTCCGGATTTCTTCCGTAACATCCGCGATAAAGCTGTCAAGCGTTTTCACGCCCTCGTCACCCGCAAAACGGCTGCGCACGGAAACGGTATTGTCCGCCTCCTCCTGCTGTCCTACCACAAGCATGTACGGCAGCTTGTCGAGCCTTGCCTCACGGATTTTAAAGCCGATTTTCTCCGAACGGCTGTCAACCGTCGCGTCAATACCTGCTTTTTTCAGCGTTTTGCAAACTTTCTGTGCGTAATCCTCATATTTATCCGAAATCGGGAGCACACGCACCTGCTCTGCGCACATCCATGTCGGGAACTTACCCGCATACTTTTCAATCAGCCATGCAAGCGTACGCTCATAGCAGCCCATTGACGTCCTGTGAATAATGTAAGGACGGACCTTGTCGCCGTTTTGGTCGATATAGTACATGTCAAACTGCTCCGCAAGCAGCGCATCCCACTGAATGGTAATCATCGTATCTTCTTTACCGTAAACGTTCTTTGCGTTGATGTCTACCTTTGGTCCGTAGAACGCCGCCTCTCCGACATCCTCGACAAACGGGATTTCAAGCTCTGTCAGCACGTCTCTGATATGCTGTTGCGTCTCGTTCCATACTTCCGGCTCGCCGATATATTTTTCCTTATTCTCAGGGTCCCATTTCGAAAGATGATACGTCACGTCATCATTCACGCCAAGCGTTTCCAAACAGTATTTTGCAAGCGCAAGACAGTTTTTAAACTCTTCCACCATCTGATCCGGTCTGACAATTAAATGCCCCTCCGTAATCGTAAACTGACGCACGCGCGTCAAGCCGTGCATTTCCCCTGAATCCTCGTTTCTAAAAAGCGTAGAGGTTTCGCTGTATCTGCATGGCAGATCGCGGTAGGATTTCTGCGAATTTTTATAAACATAATACTGGAACGGGCAGGTCATCGGACGAAGCGCATAGACTTCCTTATCCTTCTCCTCGTCGCCGAACACAAACATGCCCTCTTTATAATGGTCCCAATGTCCCGAAATTTTATACAAATCTGACTTTGCCATAAGCGGTGTTCTCGTGCGCATATAGCCCCACTCGTTGTCCTCGAGGTCCTCCATCCAACGCTGAAGCTTCATAATCATTTTTGTGCCCTTTGGTGTAAATAACGGCAGTCCCTGACCGATTACGTCTACGGTCGTAAACAAATCCATCTCCCGCCCAAGACGGTTATGGTCGCGCCGTTTTGCGTCCTCCATGCGCTCTAAGTGTGCCGCAAGCTCCTCTTTCTTATTATAAGCAGTTCCATAAATACGCTGTAAGCGCGCCTTGCTCGAATCACCTCTCCAGTACGCCATTGAAGATGAGGTCAGTTTAAATGCTTTAACGCCTTTCGTACTCATCAAATGCGGTCCTGCACACAAATCCACGAAACCGCCTTGATCGTAAAAGCTGATTTCGGAATCCTCCGGCAAATCCTGTATCAGCTCCACTTTGTACGGCTCGCCTTTTTCCTCCATATATTTTATCGCCTCCGCCCTTGGAAGCGTAAACCGTGTGATTTCATGTCCTTCCTTGATGATTTTCTTCATCTCCGCCTCAATTTTGTCCAAATCCTCTCTTGAAAACGGCTCTGCATCAAAATCATAATAAAAGCCTTCGTCAATCGCAGGTCCGATTGTCACCTTTGCGTTCGGGAACAGGCGCTTTACCGCCTCCGCAAGCACATGCGATGCCGTATGGCGAATCACATAAAGCGCCTTCGGATCGGTCGCCGTAATGATATTTAATTCACAATCCTTGTCAAGCACCGTCCTCAAATCCGCCAGTTCACCGTCTACCTCTCCCGCACATGCCACACGCGCAAGACCCTCGCTGATGTCCTTTGCAA
>CAMWNY010000342.1 GCA_947175775.1 uncultured Lachnospiraceae bacterium
GGAATAAAACCTGAGCCTGCAAAGGAGAAAAACGGCAAAAAGGTTGCCGTAATCGTTTGTGTCGGCGCTGCGCCACAAACTTTGTTATGCGCAGAGGGCAGCGCAGAAAAGAGGTTAAATAATGGACGTTTTAAATAAAATTCCGGTAAGGGAACAGGAAGCGGCAGTAAGGGCGCAGAATTTTGAAGAGGTATGTCTTGGCTATAATCAGGAGGAAGCGATGGAGGAGGCAGTGCGCTGTATTAACTGTAAAAATGCGCAGTGCATTAAGGGCTGTCCTGTTGCAATCAATATTCCGGCATTTATCGAGCAGGTAAAGAATGGGGATATTGCAGAGGCTTATAAGGTTATCAGCGAGTCGTCATCCCTTCCGGCGGTCTGCGGACGCGTGTGCCCGCAGGAGAGCCAGTGTGAGGGCAAATGTATCAGGGGCATTAAGGGCGACCCGATTTCGATTGGTAAGTTAGAGCGTTTTGTGGCTGACTGGGCGAGTCAGAACGGAATAAAACCTGAGCCTGCAAAGGAGAAAAACGGCAAAAAGGTTGCCGTAATCGGTTCTGGTCCGGCAGGTCTTACGTGCGCGGGCGATTTGGCAAAGCTTGGATATGACGTCACGATTTTTGAGGCGCTTCATGAGGCGGGCGGCGTGCTTGTTTACGGTATTCCGGAGTTCAGGCTTCCGAAAGAGGACGTTGTGGCAAAGGAAATCGCAAATGTGGAGTCGCTTGGTGTTAAAATTGAAAAGAATGTGATTGTCGGGAAGTCGGTTACGATTGACGAGCTGATGGAGGACGAGGGTTTTGAGGCGGTCTTTATCGGTTCAGGGGCAGGGCTTCCGAAGTTTATGGGTATTCCCGGAGAAAATGCAAACGGTGTATTCTCTGCAAATGAATACCTGACAAGAAGCAACCTGATGAAGGCGTTTAACGAGGATTCGAATACGCCGATTATGCGTGGCAAGAAGGTTGCGGTTGTCGGTGGTGGAAACGTGGCAATGGACGCGGCGAGAACGGCTTTGCGTCTTGGCGCCGAGGTACATATCGTGTACAGACGAAGCGAGGAAGAGCTTCCTGCAAGAGTGGAGGAAGTACATCACGCGAAGGAGGAGGGCATTATCTTTGACCTTCTGACCAATCCGGTTGAAATTCTTGAGGACGAGAATAACTGGGTAAGAGGCATGAAATGTATTAAAATGGAGCTTGGGGAGCCTGATGCGTCCGGAAGAAGAAGACCTGTGGAGATTCCGGGAAGCGAGTTTGAGATGGAGCTTGACACGGTAATCATGTCGCTTGGTACGTCGCCAAATCCGCTGATTTCGTCTACGACAGAGGGCTTGGAGACGAACAAGTGGAAGTGTATTGTGGCGGACGAGGAGTTTGGAAAAACGACTAAGGAGGGCGTTTTTGCAGGCGGAGACGCAGTGACGGGAGCGGCTACGGTCATTCTTGCAATGGGTGCGGGAAAGGCTGCGGCGAAAGGCATTCATGAGTATTTATCCGGAAAATAATGAGGTAAGGTTGAAAATAAAAATTTTTAACCCGCAAATTTGTGCTCACGCCCAAATTCGCACGTTGTGAAAGGAGCATGGTTACAAAGAATGGTTTATCAGGATAAAAAGGCGAAGGCAGAGGATTTTAAAAGCTCTGCCTATACGCTTTTATTAGTGGGAATAATTGGAGTTGCGGCGTTGGTGCTGTTGGAGCTTGGCGTGTTTGGTTTTCGGCTTGCATCGCCGCAGAAATATATGACATACGGGGTAATGGGTGCCCTGTTTGTGATTTTTATTGTAATGGGGATTACGTCGCTTCGTTCGGCAAAGCAGTATGGAACGGAGGCTGCCACGGAGGAGGAATTGACTGTAAAGGTCAAAACGTGGGCGGCAGAACATCTGACGGCAGATATGGTGCGGGAAGCAGTGCCTTTTGAGGAGGACACGCCGGATGAGGAGAAGTATTTCAAATATTTTGCGTATCTTCAGACGGCGGTTACACAGGAATTTGGGACACTTTCTCCGGCGTTTGTTGAGGCATTTTGCGAGGAGCTGTATGCGGAGCTTTTTGAGAATGGCGGTCAGGAATGAATATAACGCTTGTGACAGTCGGAAAAATCAAGGAACGGTATTTTCGGGACGCGGTGGCGGAATATCAAAAAAGGCTCTCAAGGTACTGTAGGCTTGAAATTGTTGAGGTGGCGGATGAAAAGACGCCGGACAGGGCATCGGAGGCGGAAGAAAACCTGATTAAGCAAAAGGAAGCGGAGCGGATTTTGAAGCATGTGAGAGAGGACGCGTATTGCATTGCGCTTGCCATTGACGGAACGAAGTATGATTCCGTCGCGCTTTCTGGGCATCTTGAGGGGCTTGCGCTTTCGGGGAAGAGCAGTCTTGTGTTTATTATCGGAGGTTCGCTTGGACTGCATGAGACGGTTTTAAAGAGGGCTGACGAGACGCTCAGTTTTTCGGATATGACGTTTCCGCACCAGCTGATGCGTGTGATTTTGTTGGAGCAGTTATACCGGTGTTTCCGGATTCGTAATCATGAGCCTTATCACAAGTAAGTAAAAGGGCAGCGTTACGAAGTTTTGCAAAAAGATATTTGGTGATGAAATGAATTTGCTTTTTATATGCAGTCAGAATAAGAGACGCAGTTTAACTGCCGAGAAGATTTTCAATGGATATAATGGACATAAGGCATATTCCGCAGGAACAGGATCAAACGCCAGGATTAAGGTTACTCCCGGATTGCTTAGACGGGCTGATATTATTTTTTGCATGGAAAAAAAGCACGTGCAAAAGATCAGGGAGAAATATCAGGATATTATTGACGGCAAAAAAGTGGTCTGCCTGAATATTCAAGATGAGTATGGATTTATGGACAGAGAATTACAGGAATTGCTGGAAAGCTATGTTTATGAATATATTTCGTGAGGATATGGCGGCGATTGTTCGCTGGTTAAAGAATTGTATTCGTGATAAAAAGAGGCGAAGAAATATACTCGCGTAAGAGACCAAAACCTTTTTACAGACAGGAAATCTGAAAATAGATGGAGATCAGCTTACGGATAATTATGATATGGCGTTGTACAGACCGATTACGGCAGAAGAATATCAGGTTATCTTGGAGCAGACAATTCCGTATTTTACCGCAGGACAGCAGTTTGAGACATTATATGAAAAATGGGCTTTGGAGGAAGATGCTGGTAGAAAGGAGGAATATGGACAGGCATTAGAGAAAATGGGACAAGATAAGAGTCTGCCAGTTTACCAAATTTATGCCAATAATTGTGACCATGCAGTCAGATTGCTTATTTCCGCAGTGGATTCGGATTTGCAGGAATATACGATTCATACGCGGCGTATGACACCAAACGGAAATTTGAAGGCTTTTGGCGCAAAAGCAAACAATTGGGGAGTTATGGCATTGGGGGAGCAGTCTGCTCTTGAGTTGATACTGATGTTTCTGGTGATTTTTTAAAAGGCAGTGCATGGGGCGTGAATATTGCGTTGTACCCAAAATGGCAGCCCGGACTGCAAAGACATTCAAACAGTGCGGACGGCTGTCTCTTATCCCCATCTCCGAGCCCACGAGACTCCTGAGCATCGCGTATGCCGTCTTCTGCTTGAA
>CAMWNY010000343.1 GCA_947175775.1 uncultured Lachnospiraceae bacterium
TTCTCCTGTGAGGTGTCAGTCGTTATATGTGCCGGGCGGGGAAGTCTGTATGTCGTATACGTTCGACGAGAGCAGTTTTTCGGGCTTTTTTGAAGGCTTTGATTTCGGCATGGAGGAGGACGCGCCGGAGGGCAGCAGGCTGTATTTAAACAGCAGAAACAGTTTTGTCAAAAGTTTGGGGCAGGTTCAGGAGCCGCTGCTTGCGCAGACGCTGATACAGGTCATTTACATACAGGCGCTGCTTGCGGGGCATTATACGCTTTCGCCAAAGGAGACGGAATTAATGAACAAAAGTTTGGAACGGTTGATGGCGTATGCGCTGTACGGAACAGGGGAGGGATTGTAATTATGATACTTCACAAAATCAAGCCTGAACAGCTTGAATCCCAGGAACTGGCGGTTTTGGTACGAAGGGTGAAAAATTTGGTACGCACAAGCTATAGTGAGTATGAAAAAAACTATAAAACATTGTCCGTGCTGTTAAAGAAAATTATGAAGCTTTCGAAGGAGGAGAAGGAGTGGCATTTGTATTTCCGTGCCATGCATGATTTGATTTATGCGGACATACGCGTCAGTAACTATAAGGAAATCGTACAGCTTGCGGAGGTGTATTACAGGGACAGCGCGCTTTATATGGACAGTGCAATCCCGAATTATCCGGGTATGAATATGGCGCTTTTGAATGTTTGGATATGCGGCGACATCTTTTTGGCGTATTCGTGCTATTATCAGATTGATGATGCAAAAATGGAACTGTTTATGCAGCGATATGAAGAAACAGCGCGCAAATACGGTCATCTGTATGAATATGACGAGGACGAAATGCGGCTTGCCTATTATTATCACGACACGGACAGGGCACGGGCGGCAGCGCGCAGGTTTTTAAAACACAGAACGGAAATTGACGGCTGTTATGTCTGTGCGCACAACGATTACTTAAAACAGTTAGTGCAGACAAACCAAGACAAACAGGCGGAGGCGCTCATGCTTGATTTCATTCATAAAAATATACCGAAACAGCATGTGTGGTGCTACAAATACTGTGAGCGGGCACAGACTGCCGCCCTGTATGCGACCGTGCTTGGGGCGTGCATTTGGAACGCGAAAAAGGACACATTTGACATGTTTTATGAAAAATATTGGAGGACGCTGCCAAAGGAAAATCAAAGAAATGAAGATGCGGACAGCTTTGACAGGCTGCTTTGCGTGTTCGGCGGTTTTGTTGAAGGGTATGAGGACGACCTGCGGCAGGCAGCGGAGGATATTGGGGAACAGCAGGAGCAAAAGGATACGACGTTGGACGATATGGACAACTCCTTAAACTGGTGGTGCTATTTTACCCTGCTTGATAGAAACGGCGTACATACGGTTCCAATAACGCTTCCCGGTCTGAATACGGACGAAAACGGACAGGTGTCCACCTTGGCGGTCAGCGCTTATATGGAGGAGCGGGCGGACCTGTTTGGCGGACAGCTTGCGCAGGCGAGAGCGGCGTTTGATTATGCGTTTATCAAAGCGGCGCATCAAAAATGCCTGTTGTAAACATCACCCGTTTTTCCACGTAAGAATTTCCTCCAACCGTTCTTTTACCGCCTTTTCATCGCCTTCCCCGGTCGGCAGATAGTAGCGTCTGTCTGCAAGAGCGTCGGGAAGGCATTTCATTTTGGAAAGCTTTTCTTGTGTATCATGGGCATAAACGTACCCTTTTCCGTATTCAAGCTCTTTCATTAATGCTGTCGGCGCATTGCAGATTTGGAGCGGGACAGGCTCGGCGGGAAGCTCCCTGACGTCCTGTTTTGCCTGCTCGCACGCCATATAGAGTGCGTTGGATTTTGGCGCCATCGACAGGTAGACAACGGCGTGGGTCAAATGCACGTCGCATTCGGGCATTCCTAAAAAATGACACGCCTGATAGGCGGCGATTGCCACCTGTAACGCCTGTGAATCCGCGATACCGACATCTTCGCTGGCAAAGCGTACCAGGCGTCTTGCGATATAGAGCGGTTCCTCGCCGCCGTCCAACATGCGGCACAGCCAATAGACCGCCGCGTCGGGATCGCTGTTGCGCATGGACTTATGCAGGGCGGAGATTAAATTATAATGCTCTTCGCCGTTTTTGTCGTAAAGCAAAGAACGCCTGTTCATGCACTGCGCGAGGACTTCATTGTTCACGTGAATGGTTCCTTCGCTGTCGATTTCGCCGTTTAATACCGCCATTTCCAGCGTGTTGAGGGCTGTCCTTGCATCGCCGTTTGCGAAGCGGGCGATGGCTTGCAGATGTGTTTCTTCAATGGAAATGTTCATCGCACCAAATCCTTTGGGACTGTTCAGCGCGTGCGTTAGCAGCTCTTTTAGGTCCGATTCGTCGAGCGATTTCAGAACGAATACCTTACAGCGTGACAGCAGAGCGGAGTTGATTTCAAAGGACGGATTTTCCGTTGTCGCGCCAATCAGGATAATGCTGCCTTTCTCGACATAGGGTAGGAAGGCGTCCTGCTGCGCCTTGTTAAAACGGTGGATTTCGTCGGCAAACAAAAGCGTGCGCACGCCTAAATGGCGGTTTTGCTCCGCCTGTTCCATGACTTCCTTAATTTCCTTAATGCCGCTTGAAACGGCGCTGAATTCGACAAAGGCAGCGTTGGTGTGTCCTGCGATAATCCGTGCAAGTGTCGTTTTGCCTACGCCGGGCGGTCCCCAAAAAATCATGGAAGAGATTTGGTCTTTGTCGATTAACTGCCGCAGGATTTTCCCTTTGTCAAGCAAGTGTTTTTGTCCGGCGTATTCTGCCAGTGTTTCCGGACGCAGACGGCTTGCAAGCGGGGCGGCTGTGGTTTGGGCGTTGTCAAAAAGACTTAATTGTGCCATGTGCTGATACCTCATTTAGTTCTTGATTTTGAAAATGTATTATCGAAAGTATATTCGCTTTTTATTGTAGGCGTTTTGCGTTCAATTGTCAATATCAGATGGACGAAGCAAATGGATGGCGGCAGAAACAGCAGCAATATTGTTGTTGACAAATGAAACAATACTCGATAAACTGAAAAGGAAATGCGGCGGTTGTAGGATATGCAAAAATAAACGGGGAAAGAGGTAAGATTCATATGGGAAGAGCGGGAGCCGGAGGCGGCGGACGCAGTTCTTCAGGCGGCGGACATAGCTCTTTAAGGTCAAGTGGAGGACATAGAGTAGGCGGAAGCGTGAAGCGTGCCGGAAGCGGCAGCAGTACAAGTGCTGGACGTACGGTGAGTAAGACCAATACAAGTGCTGGACGTACGGTGAGTAAGACCAATACAAGTGCTGGACATACGGTGAGTAAAACCAATGTAAGTACTAGCCGCGCAGTTAATAAAAATAGTGCAAATACAAGTACCAGCCGTGTTGGAAGCGGCGGAAGCCGCTCTTTGGGCGGCGGGCATAGTTCTTTAAGGTCAAGTGGCGGACATAAGGTAAGCGAAAGCAGTAGAACCACGAAACGCGCAACAAGCAGCGCAAGTAACGCCAGCAGCAATAGAAGTACTGTTCATCAGACAGGAGGCAGTATTAATAGAGGCTTTGGGAGTACCATGGGTAGAACGGGTGGATTTGGGGGAGGTTATTATAGAAGAC
>CAMWNY010000344.1 GCA_947175775.1 uncultured Lachnospiraceae bacterium
GGCAGCATAAGAAGATCTGTATGAAAAAAACTGCCAACGATTACTTGACAGTAACGTAAGCCAAGAACAGGCATCGTAATGATTGAACTGACAGAAGAATTGTGATAAAATCAAATCAAAAGGCGATTAAGAAATTACATCAGGGAGGGATTCGCATGAACTATATTATTCACTATGATATAGCAGCAATTATCGTGACTGTAGTAATCGGTATTCATTTCTATATGAAAAAGAATATCAATACGATACAAAACCGCATTTTTAAGCTCCTGCTCACTGTGGAGCTGGCAGCGTCCCTTCTTGACCTGATAACGGTGTATACTATAAAGTATCCGCCGGCTGCCGCACGGTTTACGCATTATGCCTTAAATATGGTGTATCTTGCGCTGTTTAACCTGACGCCGGTGGTCTATTTTACATATATCTTAAAAGTTATCAAAAAGACGGCGTCAACAAGCCGGAAAGAGAAATTTCTGATTATTGTGCCAATCAGCATATGCGAGCTTCTGATTATGACGACACCGCTTCATGGGCTTGTGTTTCATATGAATCAAAACGGTGAATATGTACATGGCGTGTTGTTTTGGTTTCTTTATGCGGCTTCGCTCTACTATGTGGCATTGTCGCAGTATTATACCCTGCGGTTTCGTAAATTTTTCTCAAGAGGACAGATTGTGTCCGTGAGTTGTTATACGGTTTTCTGTTTTCTGCTGATTATCGTGCAGATGGCGGCGCCGAATCTTTTGTTGACGCAGTTTGCGGTGTCAATTGCCGTGCTTCTGATTTATTTTTCACTGGAAAATCCATTAAATTATGAGGAAAAAGAGCTTGGCACTTACAACAAAACCGCGTTTGAGAAGGTGGCGCTTGAGTTAATCTACAGCGAAACGCCGTTTCAGGTGCTTGGCATGGAGATTGAAGGGATGCGTTACATTACGGACGCGCTTGGCGTAGAGAATGCAAACCGGCTCTTAAAGCAGTTTTCCGCGGTGCTTTTGGGGATTGTCGAAAAGGAAAAAGTCTTTTTTTTGGGCGGTCACCGTTTCGCCATTCTTTCTGAAAGGAGCGGAAATTGGGGTGAAATCATATCGGAGATACAGAACCGCTTCAGCGTGCCGTTTTTAACGGATACGGTATCGGTAACGATGTCGGCGCCGATGTGCGTGATAGCTTATCCGGAAAATGTGAAACGTTTGGCGGATATTATGACACTTTTGGATACCGGAATTGCGGAAGCAAACCAGCTTTCGGGAACACCGGTTGTCTATGCGAACGACGAGCTGTTAAAGAAAGGGCGCAGGGAAGCGGAAATTGTGCAGATAATGAAATATGCGCTGCATGAACATAAGTTTGAAGTATACTATCAGCCGATTTATTCCGTAAAGAAAAAGCGTTATGTGTCAGCGGAGGCATTAATCCGTCTGCGCCATGAGGATTTCGGTTTTATCAGTCCGGAGGAATTTATTCCGATTGCGGAGCGCAACGGTCTGATTTTGGAAATCGGTGAGTTTGTGTTTTGTGAAGTGTGCCGTTTTATTTCGGAGGAACACCTGTTGGCGCGCGGGATTGAATATGTTGATGTCAATTTGTCGGTAGTTCAGTGTATGCAGTCTACGCTTTACATGCAGCTTTTGGATATTATGAAACGGTTCGAGCTGCCTTATCATTGTATCAGTCTTGAAATTACGGAGACTGCGGCTGTTTTATCGCAGGAGACGCTGATTGAAAATATGGATAAACTTAGGGAGTACGGTATTCATTTTTCATTAGATGATTACGGCACCGGATTCGCAAATACGGCGGCGGTTGTCAAATATCCGTTCCATGCAGTAAAGCTTGACAACTCAATGGTTTGGTCGGCAATGGAGGATGTTAAGGCGATGTCTGCGCTCAAATATTCGATTGCAATGCTCAAAGAAATGGGCATGGAGTTGATTGCAGAGGGCGTGGAGGAGCTTGAGCAGGCACAGCTTTTGGAGGAAATGGGATGTGATTTTTTCCAGGGCTACTATTATTCAAGACCGGTGTGCGGTGCGGAATTTTTGGAAAAACTTGCGCAGATGGAACAGCAAAGCGCATTTTAAAATATAATTAATGGAGGTTTTAGGAGCATGAAAACAGGAAAGAACTACAAATTTTGGTTTGCAACGGGTTCACAGGATTTGTACGGTGACGAATGTCTCAGGAAAGTGGCGGAGCATTCAAAAATCATTGTTGACGGGTTGAACCAGTCGGGACTGCTGCCGTATGAGGTTGTATGGAAGCCGACCCTCATTACCAATGCGGTAATCAGGCAGACCTTTAACGAGGCGAACGCAGACGCGGAATGTGCGGGCGTGATTACATGGATGCATACGTTTTCGCCTGCAAAGTCATGGATTTTGGGCTTACAGGAGTACAGAAAGCCTTTGATGCATTTCCATACGCAGTTTAACGAGGAAATTCCCTACGACACAATTGATATGGACTTTATGAATGAAAACCAGTCGGCGCACGGCGACCGCGAGTACGGGCATATCGTGAGCCGCATGGGCATTGAGCGCAAGATTGTGGTAGGACACTGGCAGAATACGGATGTGATGAAAAAGATTGCGCAGTGGATGGTTACGGCTGTCGGCGTGATGGAGTCTTCCCACATCAGAGTGTGCCGGTTCGGCGATAACATGAACAATGTTGCCGTTACGGAAGGGGATAAAGTAGAAGCACAGATTCAGTTTGGCTGGGAGATTGACCATTATAATGTAAATGATTTGGCAGAGTACGTTGACGCTGTTTCCGCGGCGGACACAAAGGCGCTTACCGATGAATACTATAGCAAATATAAGATACTGCTTGAGGGCAGAGACGAGGCGGAATTCAGAAAGCATGTCGAGGTACAGGCTGCGATTGAGATTGGTCTTGAGAAGTTCCTTGAGGAGCGGGATTATCATGCGATTGTAACGCATTTTGGTATGCTTGGCGGGTTAAAACAGCTTCCAGGGCTTGCAATTCAGCGCCTTATGGAGAAGGGCTACGGCTTTGGTGCAGAGGGCGACTGGAAGACGGCTGCGATGGTGCGCCTGATGAAGATTATGGCATCGAATGTGAAGGACGCGAAGGGTACTTCGTTTATGGAGGATTATACTTACAATTTTGTTCCCGGAAAAGAAGGCATTTTGCAGGCGCATATGCTTGAGGTTTGTCCGACCATTGCGGAAGGCGATATTTCGATTAAGGTATGTCCGCTTTCGATGGGCAACAGGGAGGACCCCGCAAGGCTTGTGTTTACGTCAAAGACAGGTCCGGCGGTTGCGACATCGCTTGTGGACCTTGGCAACCGGTTCCGTCTGATTATCAATGCGGTGGACTGCAAGAAGGTTGAAAAGCCGATGCCCAAGCTTCCTGTGGCAACCGCATTTTGGACGCCGCAGCCCAACCTTACGGTCGGCGCAGAGGCGTGGATTTTGGCAGGCGGCGCACACCATACGGCATTTTCGTATGACCTGGCGCTTATACACATCTCCCAGCCCACGAGACACCTGAGCATCTCGGATGCCGGGGTCTGCTTGAAAAAAAAAATGGGAGGGGGGGGGGGGGG
>CAMWNY010000345.1 GCA_947175775.1 uncultured Lachnospiraceae bacterium
GCTCCTTACATGCTCCCTGCTCTCCCTCGGCTTTATCACTGTCTCCCTGCAGATTTTCCGGATGAAAGAAAAACGCATATCGGCAATCGCGGCTGCCCTGTCCAGTCCGCGCTCCTTTTCCATCTGACAGATAATGTGCTCCAATGTTTCCTGCTCATTGGTGTCGAGCTTCAGCCGTTCCAGTACGCGGCTGTCCCCCTCGGCAAGCTTGGCGGCGGCAAACCTGACCGGAATGCCTGCCTTTGCCGCGTGGTCGTCAATCAGGTGCATGATACCGTGAAGGCAGCGGTGCACCGCCCCTCCGTGGTCATCCGCGTCGCAGAAATCCTGCCTTCCGGGTCTTTCCTGATACTTTGCGATATGCAGCGCATGGTCAATCAGCTCGCCAATTCCTTCATTTTTGGCCGCCGCTATCGGTACGACGGGGATTCCCAGCAGCTCTTCAAGTTCGTTTACCCTGACAGATCCTCCATTTTCCCTGACTTCATCCATCATATTGAGTGCGAGCACCATCGGAATGTCCAGCTCCAGAAGCTGCATCGTGAGGTATAAGTTCCTCTCTATGTTAGTCGCGACAACAATATTGATAATTCCTTTCGGATGCTCATTCAAAATAAACTTTCTTGTGACAATCTCCTCATTCGTGTAGGGTGACAGGGAATATATCCCCGGCAAATCCGTCACCAGCGTATTCGTCTTTCCCCGAATGCTTCCGTCCTTTCTGTCAACCGTCACACCCGGAAAATTTCCCACATGCTGGTTGGAGCCTGTCAGCTGGTTAAACAGTGTCGTCTTGCCGCAGTTCTGATTGCCAGCAAGCGCAAATGTCAGCATTTCGCTGTCCGCAAGCGGATTCTCGTCCGCTTTTACATGGTACTTTCCACCTTCTCCAAGCCCGGGATGATGGGTTTTATGCTTGGGATTGGGCTGTAAACCGATTTTTCCCACAGGATTTGCGTCGCGCACATCCTCAATCCCAATCTGACCTGCATCCGCAAGGCGCAGTGTCAGCTCATAGCCGTGTACCCTAATCTCTACGGGGTCGCCCATGGGTGCGTATTTTACCATGGCAACCTCCACCCCCGGTATCACACCCATATCCAGAAAATGCTGCCGCAGCGCGCCCTCACCGCCTACCGAGGTGACGGTCGCTTCCTTTCCGATCGGCAATTCCCTCAATGTCATGATGTCATCTCCTTTGATTTCCAGAATCGTACAGTTTCTTTTATATCACTTATATTACTGCAAAAATTGAAAGGGTGCAAACCCACACCCTTTCAACTCTGCTATTTTATATCTAGTTCACTTGTGACAATACCAAAAGATTCCAGCTTTGCTTTTACCAAAGTTAACTGGTAGTCAAGCTCTTTCTCAATATTTTCAGCAGTTTTAATACGCTGTAAATTCGAGTACGTATCAATCAAATTATTTATCATTTCCTTGTCACTTGGCATATGCCCACCTACTTTCTGCACATAACAAATGCTAACAGTTCAGTCTAAGTCTTCCTGTTACAGGCATCAAACCATGCAACACCACTTCGTTGGTGTCAAAGCCATGTTCCGTGGCTTGATACATTTCGCCTGCTATACTGTTTTATGAACTTTACAGTAAATGCAAGGCTCTGGGCTGAACTGTTACAACAAATGTACCTATGGATCTCCTGCTGCCTTTATTATAACAAACGAACCAGAGCGTGTAAAGCCTTACTGTACATACATGTTGGAGTATCCCATCAGGCTTTCGTCGACTTCGCGCGCGCACTCGCGTCCCTGCCGGATTGCCTTGACCACAAGGGACTGCCCAGTGTGCATGTCTCCTGCGACAAAAATGTTGTCCGCACTTGTCTTAAAGCTGCCCGACTCCGTCTTTACATTGGTGCGCGCATCCAGCGCAAGCTTGAAGGCATCTGTGACATACTTCTGGCTGCCAAGAAAACCGGCTGCAATCAAGACGAGCTGTGCCTCGAGGGTCTGCTCACTGCCCGCGGCTTCTTTCATGACCATTCCGCCGCTTTCCTGATCTTTTTCCCACATGAGTTTCACAGTTTTGACACCGCAGAGATTTCCGTTCTTGTCCTTGAGAAACTCCTTGACGGTGGTCTCGTAAATGCGCGGGTCGTGCCCGAACACCGCAGCTGCCTCCTCCTGACCATAATCCGTCTTGCAGACCTTCGGCCACTCCGGCCATGGGTTATTGTCTGCCCTCGTGTCAGGCGCTTTGGGCATCATCTCTATCTGCGTGACTGATTTCGCACCGAGCCTTATGGACGTTCCCACACAGTCATTTCCTGTATCACCGCCGCCGATAATCACCACATGTTTTCCTTTTGCAGAAACATATGCATTGTCTGTTAGCCCCGAATCCAGCAGGCTCTTTGTCACGCCCTTGAGAAAATCCACAGCAAAGTAAATCCCTTTGGCATCTCTCCCGGGCACATTGATGTCCCGCGGATTGGAGGCGCCGCATGCAAACACAATCCGGTCAAATCCCTCGATTAATTTTTTGGACTTGGCATCTTTACCGATGTCGGTGTTTGTGACAAAGCGAACACCCTCCTCCGCCATCACCTTAATCTTGCGGTCAATAATGTGCTTTTCGAGCTTCATGTTGGGAATCCCATACATCAAAAGCCCGCCAAGCCTGTCGCTGCGCTCAAACACAGTGACGTTGTGCCCTCTTTTGTTGAGCTGATCCGCCACGGCAAGACCTGCCGGTCCGCTCCCGACAACTGCCACGGTCTTGTTGGTGCGCACTTTGGGCGGATTGGCATCCGCAAGCCCTGTCTTGTAGGCGTTCTCGATAATAGCGTACTCATTTTCCTTTGTCGCGACAGCATCGCCGTTAAGCCCGCAGGTACAGGCATTCTCGCAGAGTGCGGGACATACGCGCGACGTAAATTCCGGAAAATTGTTCGTCTTTTTGAGTCTGTTGTACGCGCGCTCCCAGTTGCCTGTATAGACCAAATCATTCCACTCCGGCACCAGATTGTGCAGCGGGCAGCCCGATGTCATGCCCGCAATCGCCGCGCCTGCCTGACAGAACGGCACCCCGCACTCCATGCACCGCGCGCCCTGTTTCTGCTGTTCTTCCATGGGGAGATGCTCGTGGAACTCATTAAAATGTTTGATTCTCTCCTTTGGCGCTTCTGCCGCGGAAGTTTTTCTGTCATAATCCAAAAATCCTGTTGGCTTTCCCATCTTCTATAACCTCGTTCCTTTCTCTCACTATTTATGCGTGTTGGCGTAAAATGCTTCAATCTGCGCCTGCTCCGCACTGAGCCCTTTCTCCTCCATCTGGACGATGGTCTTGAGCATTCTCTCATAATCAAATGGTATAATCTTCTTAAATTTAGGCAGGTACTCGCCAAAATTATCCAGAATTTCCTTGCCCTTTTCGGAGTTTGTGTTCGCCACGTGCTCCTGTATCATGTCCTTTAATTCCATCACATCATATTTGTTGGTAATCTCGCTCATGGAAACCATCTCTTTGTTGACTCTCATGTACAGGTCATTTTCCTCATCCAGGACATACGCAATACCGCCGCTCATGCCCGACGCGAAATTCTTT
>CAMWNY010000346.1 GCA_947175775.1 uncultured Lachnospiraceae bacterium
GCCTCTTCCTTTGTTTTTCCCTGAAATTTCTTTATTATCATGCTGTCACCATTCCTACTGATTGTAATTCAACATTTGAATCAATTTCATTATAAGATACTACCACTAAATCTTTATAGTAATCCTCCGTCAGACGTTTAAAATACATTCTGACAATCGGTGATGTAATCACAATCGGATTTTTTCCAAGCTTTTCTAGCTTTCCGATTTCAGATTCCACAGACGAAATAATAGACTTTGTCTTATCGGGCTCAAGTGTAAGATAAGCACCCTGCTCTGTCTGTTTTACACTTCCCATAATTTCCTGTTCCAGGCTGGGGTCTAATGTCACAACACTTGTCGTTTCATTCATCGGAAAGTATTTATTTGAGATTGCTCTCTTTAAGCTTTGTCTGACATATTCTGTGAGAATATCCGTATCCCTTGTAGCCGCCGCATGATCTGCAAGCGTCTCAAAAATCGTAACAAGATCCCTCACGGAAATTCCTTCTTTTAATAAATTCTGTAAGACCTTCTGAATATCGCCAAGACCCAAAAGCTTTGGTACAAGTTCTTCCACAAGCGAAGGATTTGACTCTTTTACATTGTTTACAAGGTTTTGTACATCCTGTCTTGTAAGCAAATCCGCAAGATACTGTCTGATAATCTCTGTTAAATGTGTCGCTATAATTGAAGGCGGATCTACAACCGTATATCCCACACTTTCCGCACGTTCTCTCTGACTTTCCGTAATCCATATTGCAGGAAGATGGAAAGATGGTTCAAACGTCGGAATTCCAGAAATTTCCTCTTCCACAAATCCTGGGTTCATTGCCATATAATGGTCAAACAGAATTTCGCCCTCACTCACCTGTATCCCTTTTATCTTAATAATATACTGATTGGGATTTAACTGAATATTATCACGCAATCGGATAATCGGTACAACCGTTCCAAGCTCCAACGCAATCTGTCTACGAATCATAACTACACGGTCAAGCAAATCTCCGCCCTGATTCACATCCGCAAGCGGAATAATACCGTAACCAAATTCCAGCTCAATCGGATCAACCTGCAAAAGCGAATTGACGTTTTCCGGTTTTCGGATCTCATCGCCAATATCCTCAACTTCTTCCGTCTCCGCCTCTATTCTTGCCACTTCTATCGTGTTTGCAATAATCCGTCCGCATACAATAAAAACAACACCCATAACAACGAAAATTAACGGGTTCAGCGGTGTTACAATACCTAGAAATGCCAATACAGCGCCTACCATATACAACACTTTAGGCATACCAAAAAGCTGTCCTACAAGCACTGTGCCGAAATCTGCCTCTTTTGAACCCTTCGTCACAAGAATACCTGTAGATAACGAAATAAGCAATGAAGGAATCTGGCTCACCAAACCATCACCGATTGTAAGAATCAGATATTTATCCGCGGCAGCTCCAAAATCCATTCCCTGCCTCATAACGCCCATAATAATACCGCCTACAATATTAACTCCCGTTATAATCAGACCCGCGGCAGCATCTCCCTTTACATATTTTACGGCACCATCCATTGAACCAAAGAAGCTTGATTCCTGTTGCAGTTTCTCCCTTTGCTTTTTTGCCTCTGCATCCGTAATCGCGCCTGTATTTAAGTCCGCGTCTATTGCCATCTGTTTACCGGGCATCGCATCCAGGGTAAATCTTGCAGTTACTTCTGCAACTCGCTCAGAACCCTTATTAATAACGACAAACTGCACAATAATCAAAATAATAAAAACAACAACTCCGATAACCAAATCTCCGCCACCTACAAAATTACCGAACGTTGCAACCACGTTTCCGGGATTACCAGTGGAAAGAATCAGTCTTGTCGATGACACATTCAGTGCAATTCTAAAAATTGTCGTGAACAGCAAAATTGTCGGATAAAATGATAAATCCAAGACTTCTTTTGCAAACATCGAGGTAAACATGATTGTAAATGCCAGCGATATATTCAACGCAAGCAATACATCAAGCATGGTACTGCTAATCGGTACAATTAACATGATGATGGCGCAGAGTAAATATAAGGCTACGCCTATGTCCGCTTTTTTCATCTGCATGTCTTATTCCCCCTTAACTCCTAAAAATAAAATAATCCTTTTTTCTGATACAATGCTCGAGAGCTTCGCTTCCGAGCTATCGTGCCAAAAAAAGTAAAGTTTCGCTTCGCGCAACCTTCCTTTTTTCCTGTCACGATAAATTATCTCACAATTTACATAATTAGTCCATAATAATTTTGAAAATTTCAAATTTTTTATAATTTTTATATAACTTACACAAATAAAACAAAAGACCTATGTGCGTTTTTACCTCACAAACGGTCTCTTGCATAAAATAATAACATTCACCTAAGGTTTACATAATGAGATTACATATTATTTTTATAAATACTTTATGTAAACCTCATATAATAAAAAAACAACTATCTAAATCTTCCCCTGCATCTTATAAACAAGCGCAAGAACCTCTGCAACAGACTGATATAGTTCCGGCGGCACTTCCTGCCCTACATCAACATTGGCATAAAGCATACGCGCTAACGGCTTATTCTCCACAATCTCCACATTATTCTCCCTTGCAATATCTTTTATTTTTTGCGCTATAAAATCAGCGCCTTTTGCAAGCACCTTCGGCGCCGATCCCTCATTTGCATCATATCGTATTGCCACGGCAAAATGTGTCGGATTCGTAATTACTACATCTGCCTTCGGTACATCCTGCATCATCCTACGCTGAGAAGCCTCTCGCATCTTCTGCCTGATCTTACCCTTAATCTGCGGATCACCTTCTGCGTTCTTATATTCGTCTTTTACCTCCTGCTTTGTCATCTTAATATCTTCTTTGAACTTCCGCCTCTCATAAATCAAATCTATAAAGGCAATAATCATGAATACTAAAGAAATCCTCAGCCCCATATTGATAACAATATTGCCGATAAGCTCTATTGCCTGTGTTAACGGCATTTGATAAAACTTAACAAGATATACCCAATCATTTTTTATCGTGCTGTAAACAACTGCCATTATCAGGATTATTTTCGCAATTGATTTGAGCAATTCCATAATCTTTTCTTTGGAAAAAAGTTTTTTCATTCCAGAAATCGGGTTTAATTTATTAAACTTTGGCTGCAGAGGCTTTGTTGAAATTTTAAATTTGAACTGCAGCATATTTACCAATACGGAAATTACAACACCCACCAAAAAAAATGGCAAAAGCTGTATCAACAGCTCTACCAATACACCGTTAAACAAAATCCTATAATCAGAAGCAACAATCCGCCCACCCCAATATGTTGTGTAAGCAGGCATTTTTTCATAAAGCTCACTAAACAGCTCCATGAAATTTGCTCCCATATGCCCTACCCAAAATTTCAGTATCAAAAAGAGCGCAATAAGCTGCACACCGCTTGACATCTCTTTACTTTTTGCAACCTTACCTTCTTTTCGCGTATCTTCCTTTTTTTTCGCGGTAGGCTCTTCTGTTTTTTCCCCACCCGGACCTTCTTTGGCAAAATACTGTAAATTTAATTCCAACATTACATTAACC
>CAMWNY010000347.1 GCA_947175775.1 uncultured Lachnospiraceae bacterium
ATTTGGCTGTACTTCTGTATGTACATTTGTTTCTGCGGTGCGCTTGTGAATAAGTGGATAGCGGAGGGGTATTTGGAGGATTATTTTTAAAAATTCGTTCTTGACTTTTCCTGATACTTGTCATATGATTGTTTTTAGATATTTTAAATCATATAAAAATGAAATGCGATGAAGGTGCAAAGTAGCATTCTATTTTCTTTCAGAGAACGGAGGTCACCGGCTGAAAGCCTCCCAAGTTCAGATAGGATGACGAATTTCCCACCGGAGCTGCTTTTTTGAAACTGTTGTCAGGAGTTTGTGACTGTTAACGGCTGTAGGAAAAGACGTGAGTGACGCGTTAAGTATATCAGAGTGTCCATATGGGATTTGCATATGGAAATTTGGGTGGTACCGCGGTTTATTCGTCCCTTGCAGAGTGATTTCTGTAAGGGATTTTTTGATGCACACGGACGAGCAGGGAAGAACTCTTTCCTGCTTGATGACACATGAATTTATAATATATAGAAAGGACATGGTTGTGACAATGAAAGAAAAACTGGAAAAAATTAAGGCGGAGGCAATCCGGCAGATTAACATGAGCGATGCGCTGGACAAATTAAATGACGTGCGTGTCAACTTTTTGGGAAAGAAGGGAGAACTGACTGCTGTGCTCAAAAGCATGAAGGAGGTTGCGCCTGAGGACAGACCGAAGGTCGGACAGCTTGTCAATGAAGCGCGGGAGGAAATTGAGCGCGTTTTGGAGGAAGCAAAGGCAGGCATGGAGAAGAAACTGCGCGAGGCGAAAATGAAGGCGGAGGTCATCGATGTGACGCTTCCGGCGCAGAAGAACAGCGTAGGACACCGTCACCCGAATACGATTGCGCTTGAGGAGGTTGAGCGGATTTTTATCGGAATGGGATATGAGGTTGTGGAAGGTCCTGAGATTGAGAAGGACTATTATAACTTTGAGGCGCTCAACATTCCGGCGGACCATCCTGCAAAGGACGAGCAGGATACGTTTTATATAAACGGCGATATTTTGCTCAGAACACAGACTTCCGGTGTGCAGGTGCATGAAATGGAGAAGGGCAGACTGCCAATCCGCATGATTGCGCCGGGACGTGTGTTCCGTGCGGACGAGGTGGACGCGACGCATTCGCCGTCGTTCCATCAGATTGAGGGGCTTGTGATTGATAAAAATATCACATTTGCGGATTTGAAAGGAACGCTTGCGGAGTTCGCAAAGGAGCTGTTCGGCGAGGGTACAAAGGTAAAATTCAGACCGCACCATTTCCCGTTCACAGAGCCTTCGGCAGAGATGGACGTGTCGTGTTTTAAGTGCGGCGGAAGCGGCTGCAGATTTTGTAAGGGTGAGGGCTGGATTGAAATCCTTGGCTGTGGTATGGTACATCCGAAGGTGCTCAAAATGTGCCATATTGACCCGGAAGAATATACGGGCTTTGCGTTTGGTGTAGGACTGGAGCGTATTGCGCTGTTAAAGTATGAGATTGATGATATGCGGCTTTTGTATGAGAACGACATCAGATTTTTGAAGCAGTTCTAAAGGTATGGAACAGATGTGAAAGCTTGTGCTTTATAGCCCAAACTTGCGAGCTATGAAAGGAATATGGTTATAAAGATGACACTTGTGTCATAAATTAAGGTTATTATAAACGGAGGTAAAAAATGAATACACCATTATCATGGATCAAAGCATATGTGCCCGAATTGGAGTGCGGGGACAAGGAATATATGGACGCGATGACACTATCGGGAACAAAGGTTGAGGGCTTTACGCGTCTTGACAACAATTTGGAAAAAATTGTGGTAGGACATATTGAAAAAATAGAGCGTCACCCTGACGCGGATAAACTGATTATTTGTCAGGTCAATATCGGGACGGAAACGATTCAGATTGTGACGGGTGCGCCGAATTTAAAGGAAGGCGATTATGTGCCCACCGTTATTGACGGCGGAAGGGTTGCGGGCGGACACGTCGGAGGACCGCTTCCGGAAAACGGGATTAAGATAAAATCAGGAAAGCTTAGGGGCATCGAATCAAACGGTATGATGTGATCGATTGAGGAGCTTGGCTCAAGCCGCGATATGTATCCCGAAGCGCCGGAAAACGGCGTGTATGTGTTCCAAAAGGAGGTTACGCCGGGTGAGGACGCGGTTGCGGCGCTTGGACTGCACGATACGGTTGTGGAGTATGAGGTGACATCGAACCGTGTGGACTGCTACAGTGTTTTGGGAATTGCAAGGGAGGCTGCGGCAACCTTCAGAAAGCCGTTTCGGGCGCCTGTTGTTTCGGTGAACGGAAACGGTGAGGACGTAAACAATTATATTTCCGTTGAAATTCAGGACAAGGAGCTTTGCACGCGTTACTGCGCACGGGTTTGCAAAAATATTAAAATTGCGCCTTCTCCGGAGTGGATGCAGAGGCGTCTTGCGGCGTGCGGTATCCGCCCAATCAACAACCTTGTGGATATTACAAACTACGTGATGATGGAGTACGGTCAGCCGATGCATGCGTATGATTTGGATTTGGTTGCGGGAAACAAGATTATTGTAAGGCGCGCGAAGGACGGCGATGAATTTTGTACGCTTGACGGGCAGGTGCGCAAGCTTGATGCGGATATGCTGATGATATGCGATGCCGAGAAGGAGATTGGCCTTGCCGGAATTATGGGCGGCGAGAATTCAAAGATTACGGACGAGGTACAGACGGTTTTGTTTGAGGCGGCAACTTTTAATGGCGCGAATATCAGAAGGTCGTCAAAGCGAGTGGGACTGCGTACAGATGCTTCCGGTATTTTTGAGAAGGGACTTGACCCGCGCAATGCCGAGGCAGCGATTAACAGGGCGTGCCAGTTAATTGAAGAGCTTGGCTGCGGTGAGGTTGTAAGCGGTATTGTGGACGTGAAAGCGCCGTTTGCACCGTTAAAAGAGATTATGTTTGAGCCGGAGCGCATCAACAGATTTTTGGGAACAGAGATTACAAAGGAGGAAATGCTTGCTATTTTTGACAGACTGGAGCTTTCCTACAATGCAGATACCAACATGATTACGGCGCCGTCATTTCGTCAGGACGTGGAGTGTTTTGCGGATATTGCGGAGGAAGTGGCAAGATTTTACGGCTATGACAAGATACCGACCACGCTGCCAAGCGGTGAGGCAATGACAGGAAAACTTCCGTTTAAGCTGCGGATTGAGGAGAAGGCGAGGGATATTGCGGAATACTGTGGTTTTTCGCAGGGAATGTGCTATTCGTTTGAAAGCCCGAAGGTATTTGACAAGCTGCTGATTCCGGCGGACAGTCCGCTTCGCAAAACAGTGACGATTTCGAATCCTTTGGGGGAGGATTTCTCGGTTATGAGAACGGTTTCCCTCAACGGTATCCTGACTTCGCTTGCGACGAATTATAATAGAAGGAACAAGAATGTACGTTTGTATGAGCTTGGCAATATTTATATCCCGAAGAGTGTGCCCGTAGTGGAGTATCCCGACGAGAGAATGCAGTTTACGCTTGGCATGTACGGGGACGGCGATTTCTTTACGATGAAGGGCGT
>CAMWNY010000348.1 GCA_947175775.1 uncultured Lachnospiraceae bacterium
CAACCTTAATAACCTTAACCTTGTTCGGACCTACCTCTGTAAGCTCTACATCGAAGTCGTCCTTCTCTTCTTCTGCCGGTGCTGCACCGCCTGCTGCCATAACAACTGCGCCTGCTGCTGCAGATACGCCAAACTCTTCCTCACAAGCCTTTACTAAGTCGTTTAACTCTAAAACTGTAAGCTCTTTAATCGCTTCAATAAATTCTGCTGTTGTCAACTTTGCCATTATTGTTTTCCTCCATAATCATTTTTATTGTTTTATTATCCATCTTTTGTTTCTGCGATGTTCTTTGTGTCACACCGCAGCCGACAGCTTCCGGTTACTCTGCCGTTTCTACTGCAGCTGCTTCCTCTGCAGGAGCTTCTGCTGCCGCTTCCTCTGCCGCAGGTGCAGGCTCACATGCGCCTGCGCCGCCCTTCTCCGCAATCTGATTAAGCACACGGGCGAAGTTTGTAATCGGCGACTTGATGCTTCCAAGGAACTTTGAAAGCAGTTCTTCTCTTGAAGGAATGTTTGCAATCGCCTTCATTCCGTCTGCATCATAGACAATACCCTCTACAACACCTGCTCTCAGCTCAAGCGCAGGACATCCCTTTGCAAAATTGCTGATAATTCTTGCAGGAGCCGTCGCGTCATCCTTGCTGACTGCAATCGCATTGGTTCCTTTAAGGCTTTCTACCAAACCTTCAAATTCCGTACCCTGAAACGCACGGTTCATTAAAGTGTTTTTGTAAACCTTGTAGGTAACGCCTGCCTCACGAAGCTGCTTACGAAGAACGGTATCCTGTGCAACCGTAATTCCGCTGTAATTTACGATTACTACGGAAGCAGCATCCTTGACTGTAGCTGCAATTTCGTCAACGATAGGCTGTTTTAATTCAATCTTTGCCATTTTCTTACCTCCTTATAGATTTATGGACTTGTCTCCAAATCCTGCCGAAAGGAGCAATATGATATATAAATGAAAAACCTCTCATCCTATGCCGCGACACAAAAAGAGAGGTAAAATTCCTTATCATGAAAACTCTTCTCCTCGGTAGGCGGTATCCTTACGCAAAGGATGCACTGTCGGCATCACCCCGCACCTACTGTCTTCGGCATGGTTTTACAACCTTTCCTACCATATCACATCCACCGTTTACTGTCAATGCTTTCACGATAATTTTTCCGGATTTTATTCCCACGTCACAAATCCGTCCCTGTCAATGTACACATTCGGAGAAATGCCGCGCATATAGTTCAATACGCCGTCCGCCTCTGCTCCCGTAAGAAGCCGTGTGCGGCATTCCTCACTTTTACACGGCACAAAACGCATATTTTGAATCCCTTCACTGTCCAATGTGACCTCAACAAGACATGTATCCTGCGTTTTGGAATTAAACCAAAAGTTCCCGAGGCTGTACACCACAGGCACCCCTTCCACCACATCAATTTTTTGCAGACAGTGCGGGTGATCCCCGATTATCAAGTCTACGCCTGCACGGGCATATGTTGCCGACTGCTCTTGCTGAAGCCAGTCAATTTCCTCCTGGCTCTCCGTTCCCCAGTGAATATACAGAATCACAAAATCGCTGTTTTCCTTCGCCTCCGCAATTACCCGCAAAAGTGCCGACGGATCGAGGCAGCGCAGCACACCTGCGCTTGACGCAGTCGCCTCCTTGGTATCAGGGTTGGCATTGCGCTCTATCTGCGTCGCACTGACCACAGCAATCTTCATGCCGTTTGCAATCAGATAAACCGGTTTTAATGCCTCCTCTAAGTTCCTTCCTGCACCTACATACGGAACCTGCGCTGCTTCTAACGTGTCAAACGTATCCAGCAGCGCCTCGTTTCCGTAATCATATGCATGATTGTTGGCAAGCGACACCAGGTCTACCCCAAGCTCTTTCAAAATCCCTGCGTGCTGAGGATTTGCCCGAAACGTAAACTGTTTCCCCTCGGTCGGCATGCCCCTGTTGGAATACGGGAATTCATTATTCAGCATAAACACATCCGCCCCCCGCATCCGCTCCAAAAGCCCTGACAAAAACGTATCCTCGACACTGCTGCCTCTTGCGACAAACTGATACATTATGGTATACGCCTCATCGAAAAGAATATCCCCTGCAAACGCAAACGTCACCCGTGCAGAATCAGCACACTCAACAAGAACTGCCTTTTGCCCCAGCGCAACTGCTTCTTCATAACGTTCAAGACTTTTCTGAGCCGCCATGCCGTCGTTTACGCTCTGCCCGTCTGCCTGCTCTGTCAAGTCCTGCTGCGGTTCATCCTGCACCTGCGGCAAATGAAACGGAAACTCCACAAGCACACCGCCGCCGCTGCCTGCCTGCGTTCTGAGCTTTTCCACATATAGCAGCATCATTGCCGTCCCGATTATCAGCACCGCAAGCATGATTGTTATAAAAAGTTTAATCTGTCTTTTCATAATCCCTCTTATATTAAAACTACAATATCAATACTCCGCTGCGCATACACAAAATGCAAGTCTTACGACTTGCATTCTGAATGTATCCATATCTCTTATTATTATGATTAGAACTTTGCAACACTAACCTTTACACCCGGTCCCATCGTAGATGTCAATGTAATGCTTCTCAAAAACTGTCCCTTCAATGCAGACGGTCTTGCCTTTACAATCGCATCCAAAAGCGCATTGACATTCTGTAACAGCTGCTCCTCTGTAAAAGATGCCTTTCCAATCGGGCAGTGAATGATGTTCGTCTTATCAAGTCTGTACTCAATCTTACCAGCCTTAATATCGTTAATCGCCTTTGTAACATCCATTGTTACAGTACCCGCCTTCGGGTTCGGCATCAAGCCCTTCGGTCCTAAAACCTTACCAAGACGTCCGACAACGCCCATCATGTCAGGTGTCGCTACCACAACATCAAAATCTAACCAGCCGTCATTCTGAATTTTCGGAATCAGCTCATCGCCGCCAACATAATCAGCGCCTGCTGCCTCTGCCTCGCTTACCTTATCGCCCTTGGCAAATACCAAAACCTTTACAGTCTTACCTGTTCCGTTCGGAAGCACAACCGCGCCTCTGATCTGCTGGTCTGCGTGACGTCCGTCACAACCTGTCCTGATGTGAACTTCTACCGTCTCATCAAACTTTGCAGTTGCCGTCTTCTTTGCCAATGCAACAGCTTCTTCAAGCTCATAAAAGTTTGCGCGATCTACTAACTTCGCGGATTCATTATATTTCTTACCATGCTTCATTCTTTCTCCATGCTCCTTTCACAATCTGCAAATTTGTACGCCATGCACAAATTTGTCAGCTGAAAATCTCAACTTCCAGCTTAACTCCGCTTACTCTTCTACTTCGATACCCATAGATCTTGCCGTACCTGCAATCATACTCATGGCAGCCTCAAGGCTTGCCGCATTTAAGTCAGGCATTTTTAACTCGGCAATCTCCTGTACCTTTGCCTTCGAAATCTTTGCAACCTTCGTCTTATTCGGCGCTGCTGACGCAGTTTTCAAGTTGCAAGCCTTCTTTAACAAAACTGCTGCAGGCGGAGTCTTTGTGATGAAGCTGAAGCTTCT
>CAMWNY010000349.1 GCA_947175775.1 uncultured Lachnospiraceae bacterium
TGGTATTTCATAATAATGCCGCGTATTATGAGTTTTTTTTAAAGGTGAACGTGGCAATGGTCAGCGTGTCGCCGATGGACAAACATGGGTATTTTAATTTTTCGGCGAATACCGGTGTGGCGGCGCCGATTACACGTATGGCGGACATTGTCATTGTGGAAGTCAACGAAAACCTTCCGAAAGTGCATGGCGGTTATGACGAGTGTATTCATATATCGGATGTAGATTATATTGTGGAGGGGGAGCATGAGCCGTTTGCGGCGGTGACATTGCCGGCGGTGACAGAGGTTGACAGGAAGATAGCGGCAAACATTCTTCCGCATATTGTAGATGGCGCAACTTTGCAGCTTGGTGTCGGCAGTATGCCCAACGCACTCGGAGAGCTGCTTGCGGAATCGGATTTAAAAGACTTGGGAATGCACACGGAGTTATGCTCGGATGCATATTTAAGCCTGTATAAAGCAGGAAAGCTCACAAACAGGCGCAAAAGCATTGATAAAGGAAAAGGCGTTTTAGGCTGTGCGGTCGGGTCTGCCAAGCTGTATGAATGGCTTGACGATAATCACGGCATTGCCGCATATCCGCTGGAGTATGTGAACCGTCCAAGCGTTATCGCGCAGATTGACAATATGGTGTCCATCAACAGCTGTGTGTCGGTGGATTTGTATGGACAGGTGGCGGCGGAGAGCTCCGGATCAAGGCAGATTAGCGGAACGGGCGGTCAGCTTGACTTTTTGATTGGCGCATCTGCCTCTAGGGGAGGCAAGGCGTTTATCTGTATGAGTTCCGTATATAAAGATAAAAAAGGCGTTTACCACTCGCGTGTGCGTCCGCAGTTTGACGGGGATATTATCACGTCGCCGCGCAGTCAGGTTTACTTTCTCGTGACGGAATATGGCGCAATCAATTTGGAAGGACGCTCCACATGGGAACGTGCGGAGGGGCTGATTTCCATTGCGCACCCCGATTTCAGGGACGTGTTGATTCAGGAAGCGCAGAAGCGTAAAATTTGGCGGCAGAGCAATAAACGATAAACATATTGACAATCATTTAACAGAATTGTATACTTAATAATATAGCTTATTTTGAAGATGATGATCATTGATATATGGAGGTGTAGTCTTGTGGACGATAAGAACATATCACAGGCGGTAATCGCAAGGCTTCCGAGATATTACAGGTATCTTGGAGATTTGAAGGACAACGGAATAGAGCGAATATCTTCACAGGATTTGAGCAAGCTGATGAAAGTCACCGCATCGCAGATACGGCAGGATTTCAATAACTTCTGCGGTTTTGGGCAGCAAGGGTACGGCTATAATGTGGAATATCTTTACAATGAAATTGCCAAGATACTTGGTCTCAACGAAAAGCACAATCTTGTGATTGTCGGCGCGGGAAACTTAGGGCAGGCGCTTGCAAACTATATGAATTTTGAGCGCAGAGGGTTTCTGATTAAAGGTATTTTTGACAACAATCCGGGGCTCTGCGGAAAGGATGTCAGGGGAATCGGCGTACAGCATGTAGATAAGCTGGAAGAGTTTATCAAGAAGAATGATGTTGACATTGCGGTGCTGACCATACCGAAGGAGGGCGCGGTCAAGACAGCCGAAGTCCTTGTAAAATGCGGTGTGAAAGCGATTTGGAATTTTGCGCATGTGGATTTGAATGTTCCTGACAATATCGTGGTGGAAAATGTGCATCTTTCGGACAGTCTGATGAAGCTTTCCTACGGGATTGTAAATAAAAAGCAGTAGTGACTGTCAAAAGGGCTTGCTGTGATAGAGAAAAAAGAAGGTGATGTCATGCCGCAGGAGGATGAATTTTTCAAGGAGGCGCTAATCGGGAAAAAGATACCGATTTTGACGTTGGATAACCAGTGGCATAAGTTGTTTACACAGACCGGTGAGAATGATGAAATCCACGACCTTGAGGATAAACTGAATGAGATTTTGAAGCGTCAGGGAAAGCTCAATACGGAAATAAAGAGTCTGAGCGCTTATAAAAAGAAGGTTCTGCAGGAGATTGTCAATATTATGGAGCTGCCGGACAGCGTTTCCAAAGAGAAGAAAATGTCCGAAAATAAGCGCATTATTGAGGAGACAAATCAGCAGATTGAGGAATATAATGACGAACTTTTAGAGCTTCCGAAACAGATTGACGAAGCGAATTTTAATCTGATGCTTGCAACCATGCGCGTGTGTTATGCAAGAATACAGCAGAATGTGTCCGACATTGATGAAATCAATCAGTGGGTAACGTCATTTCGCGTGAAGCTTAAAAAACAGATACTCTTAAAGCAGAGGAAGGAGATATGGAATGACGAAATGTATTCCTATATGCATTCCATATTCGGACCTGATGTAATTGATGTGTTTGACATGAAATATAACCCGAAAAATGTGCTGAATAAGGAGACGGATGTAATCGGCAAAGTCAGCATGGATGAAGATAGCGGAACAAACGCCCAAACCTGAAAAGGAGGGCGTTTTGTGTTCAAATATGGAACATAAAAGGAAAGGAGAGGGGTTTATGGAATATGTGCTGACGGCCGCCGAGATGAAAAAGTGCGACGAGACTGCAATAAAGGAATATGGCATCGCGTCGCTTGTTTTAATGGAACGCGCCGCGCTTGAGACCGCAAATGCAGTGCTTGAAAAATTTGGGAACGAGATTTTTGTGGGCGTGGTTGCAGGCTGCGGAAACAATGGCGGGGATGGCATTGCGATTGCAAGAATCTTACCGGAGCATGGGGTTCGCGTGGAATTCAATATGTTGGGCGAGGCAAAAAAGCTTACGGACGAAACGAAGGTACAGCTCGAAATTGCCAAGAAACTTAATATTCCTGTTTATTACGGGGTTGAGCATACGCTTTATGACGTAATCATTGATGCGCTATTCGGTATTGGAATAACAAGAACTGTTGAGGGGAAATATAGAAAGGCAATAGAGGAGATTAATGCGTCAAAGGCAAAAGTGGTATCGGTTGATATTCCTTCCGGTGTCAATTCGGATGATGGGAGCATTATGGGGTGTGCCGTAAAAGCTGACATGACTGTCACTTTTGCGTACAGGAAAATCGGACTGATGCTTTATCCCGGGGCGTCCTGTGCAGGCGAAGTGCGCTGCGTTCCGATTGGCATTCCCTCTGCGCTGACTGACAAAAAGAGTACAGGTGTCGTGACGTTTACGGATAAAGAGGCGGATTTAAAGCTGCCGGACCGCAGCAGGTCTGGAAATAAGGGAACATTCGGAAAGGTTCTTTTGGCAGCAGGCTCAAGGAGTATGGGGGGAGCATGTCAGCTCTCTGCACTTGCAGCGTACCGCATCGGTGCAGGCATGGTGCGTGTATTTACGGCAGAAGAAAACAGAGAGAGCCTTTTGCGCAAGCTGCCGGAGGCGATTATAGATACATATGAGGATCCAGATAATGAGCAGGGGCTTAGTGATGCGGAACAAAGAACACTGAACGAAGGCTTGGCGTGGGCGGATGTGATTGCGATCGGACCGGGCTTATCGCTTTCAAACAGAG
>CAMWNY010000350.1 GCA_947175775.1 uncultured Lachnospiraceae bacterium
GGGGGTGTGGCGCGGGAAGAAATAGGCGGACCCGTTTCGGTGTTGTAATATCTTCTTCCATTATGTTTTGTCCTGTTTCGATAATCAGTTACAGAACGATGCGCAGGACAAACTGCCCGTTTGATACGGAAAAATCGTACAATGCATGGTACTTTTTACAAAAGGCATAAATGGAGCGTGTTCCGATGCCGTGTTCGTTTTCATTTGCAATCGGTAATCCGTTCTTTGAAAAGGTAACCGGTTCGCTGCAGGGATTGGAAATTTCAAACATGAGCTTTGGCGTGGAGATACAACGAACGGCAATCCTGCGCTCTTTCTTGGGGAGGAGACGGCAGGCGTTGATGGCATTTTCAAGTGCGTTGGCAATGACAATTGCAAATTCCCCCGAATCGACCGGCAGCGTATCCGAAAACTGCAGCCGTGTCTCCAACGTAATTCCTGCCTCCTTTGCCTGAGCGAAATAGGAGGAGAGCGTCGCATTGATGATAACGTCCTGACAATACCGTACCGGTGCGTACGTTTGGAACAGGCGGATGGATTGACTGATATAGTCAAGTGCATCCGCCGTTTTTCCTTCCTCCAACAAGGATGCAGCCGTGCAAAGGATATGGCGTGTATCATGTCTGTCAATACGGTTTTTTTCTGCGGCGATAGCATCCGCCATAAGCTTGTCCTTTAAACGGTTCACCTGAATTTCCATAAGATCCAAATTTTGTTTCGTCATCTGCAGGCGGTACTGCATGGCAAGATACTGAAAAACAGAGAAATAAATTACGGCAATGACTGCACTAAGCAGATAGATATATACGACATTTGGCGGGTTTTGCGTGTAGGGGATTGGATAGGAGGCAAGCATGACGGCATATGTAATCAGAGCGCAGGGAATAAGCGCCAAAATAAGCCATCCGCTATCGGTAACTTCGGTAAACCACAGAAACGGACGACGTAAAAAGCGGTATTCCAACAGAATAATCAGTACATAAAACGTCAAGCGCATGAAAAAATCGGTCAGCTCATTGCCGCTGATGGCAGCATTGATGAGAGTCGTAGTTGCAGCGGCATACACGGAGATTAATATCTGCGTCATATAATTAAATACCGCTTTTGCAGGCTGGTCCTTTGCCATTTTAAAAACCAGCACAATCGCAGGTACGGAAATGGTGAACAGAAAGACGCGCAGAAAAACCGGGTAGCCCAAAAAGAAAATAATTGCGGCGCTGGATGCCGCCACATAGCTCAGATATAGGAAAAAATGCAGCGCCACGCGTTTTGCACTGTATTTAAAACGCGTGGTGGTGCACATCATGCCAAGCGTTCCAAGCACAATCAGCAAGGTTTTTAGGGTACTGTATGGAATATTGTCTTCAAATAACATGGCATTCTCCTTGGCGAAACCAGTAATCCATCCACTTGGCTTTGACATCTTCATAGATACGGCGCGGTACCGGAACAAGGCGTCCGCCGCGCATGATAAGGGCGGATTTGGTGATTTCCGACACGTGGGAAAGGTTTACGACAAAGGACGCGCCGACAGGAAGCATGGAGTCAAAGCAAAGCAGCGGTGCGACGGCGTTTTGAAAGGTGCCGTTAAACGTTATGCCGGTTACGGCGGTATTGTCGCTTAAATAATAGCAGACACAGCGTTCCACGCGCTCTGCGTAGAGAATGTCCGAAACGGGCAGTATGCGCAGCGCGTTTGTGGTTTTTACGGAGATATTTTCTGTTTGTATCTTGGAAAAATACGCCATTGCCTTGTCCATAGCGGCAAAAAACTGCCCTTGTTCCACGGGCTTCAACAGATAGTGCAACGCCTCCGTACTGTAGGACTCTACCGCAAAATCGGGGGAAAAGGTCAGATAAATAATAATTCCCCTGTCGTTTCTGCCACGCAGAGCGGCGCCTGTCTCAATGCCGTTTTGTCCGGGCATCAGCACATCCAATAAGTAAATGTCAAACGCGCCGTGCTCCAGGGTATAATCCAACAGCTCCTGCCCTGAGGAAAACAATGTGAGGGTAAACGTGTCGGAAGGTCTTGTCTGCCGGTATTGTTTTAAAAGCGCGGCAGCCGTTTCATGAAAAGATATTTCGTCATCACATAAAGCAATTCTCATTTGCACGGGGTCGACTCCTTTTCGAATATATGTTTTATTGGCATGAAATACGGATATTGCTTCTTTGATTAAAATTATATCAAAAAATTGCACAAAATGCAAAAGCGGAATTATGAATATTTGTAAGTGATTAAAATTTTATAAACAAATTTTAATCAGGGAAAAGAAAGTGGATTGAATTAAGCGGAACGCTTGCATACCGCAAGCAAAAACGGTATACTATATAGCGAAAGGATGTGGTTTAGATGGCAAGGACATCAAATGTATTCGCGCGTGTGGAGCCGGAGCTCAAAGAGCAGGCAGAGCGGGTGCTTGACCAGCTTGGGATACCGATGTCAAATGCAGTCGGTATGTTTTTAAGGCAGGTTGTGCTTCAGCAGGGAATCCCGTTTGAGATGAAGCTGCCGAAGAAGGCGCCCCTCGTATACGCCTCCCTTACAAAAGAACAGTTTGATGCAGAGATAGGAAAGGGCTTAGAGGATATACACGAAGGCAGGGTATATTCAGCAGATGCAGTGGAAGAAGAAATGCGGCGGGATTACGGGATATGAGCTGGGATATCGTGTACACTGCCGGGGCGAGGCGCGATCTGAGGGATATATACGAGTATATTGCATATGAACTGCTTGCGCCGGAAACAGCAGCGGGACAGACGCAGCGGATTATGAAGGAAATCCGTGCCCTTGATGAAATGCCGATGCGGTTTCGGCTGTATGAGGAAGAGCCGTGGCACAGCGAAGGGCTTCGTTTTTTTCCGGTCGATAATTATCTTGTGTTTTACCTGCCAAATGAAACCAAAAACACAGTGAGCATTGTCCGCATCATGTACGGCGGCAGGGATATCCGCAGACAGCTTAGTGAAACAGAAATGGGATACTGAATAGGAGGGCATCTGTCAGAAATGGCGGGTGCTTTTCTTATGTCGTACAAACGAGTGTTCCCCGATTGTATGCATCAAACCGTCTGTCAAGAGAAAATTTCAACTTAAAACTGCAAATTGTACCCTCAAAATGACGAATTGTACCAAGACGGTGTGCAAAAGGTTATTTTTTCCGTAAAATGTAAAATAATAAATTATTAAATTACTATAAAATAACATGCGTGATTAAAAACACAACACAACGCAGTCACAGGAGGAGGTACAACATTATGAATGCAGAAGAATACCGTGCATGGTTAAAGAAAAGGAGAAAAAGGCGCATGCGCATACTGGCAGCAGTGCTGTGCTTTTGCGTAGTATGCACCACTTATCCAAACATACTGGAAACATTGTCCGTCATCGCGTCGGCAGATGCAGACGCTGCGCGGATAACGGAATTTGTACAATTGCCAAAGGAAGTGCAGAATCAGACTGTCGCGCCCGGAACCAAACAGGACGAGCTGGCACTGCCTGACACACTTGAGGCATACATAGACC
>CAMWNY010000351.1 GCA_947175775.1 uncultured Lachnospiraceae bacterium
GATTCCAATCGCACATTCGCCTGCTACTTCAAAAACCGCACCGCCGTCTCCATATCGGAAATCACCTGTACATGAATGCGCTTACCGCCGGAAAGCTGCTGCATTATATCCTCAATGCGCCCTGCCGTTATCAGCTGCCCGCGGTTCATAATCCCGATGCTCGTACACATCTCGGAAAGCTCCGAAAGAATATGCGAGCTAATCACAATCGTCTTTCCCATAGAATGTAGATTTTTTAACAATTCTTTCATTTCCACCCGCGCCCGCGGGTCAAGCCCCGAGCTTGGCTCGTCCAAAATCAAAAGCTTCGGATTGTGAAGCAATGCCCTCGCCACGCAGAGGCGCTGCTTCATGCCGCGCGAAAGCGTGTCCACATAGACATCCTTCTTGTCGGAGAGATTGACAAGCTCCAGCAAATCATCCGAAATCTTCGCAATATCCCGCGAATACATCCCATACATCGAACCGTACATATCCATGTATTCCCGCACCTTCAGATTGTCATACACACCGAAAAAATCAGGTACATACCCAATCATCCGCTTCATTTCCCGGCTCCCGATCGGCGCCTCGGAATCGCCAATCACGACAAGACCGCCGCTTGCCCGAAGCAAACCGCAGACAATGCGGATTGTCGTCGTTTTCCCTGCGCCGTTTGGTCCCACAAAGCCAAACAAATCACCCTCCGGAATATGCAGCGTCAAATGATTGACCGCCGTAAACGAACCGTAATTTTTTGTCAGATTATTAATGTAAAGCATACTACTCCTCCACTATCGCATATAAACATCCATAAGAAACCTCGCTGCAGCCACCTTCTGCCGCCTTGTTCCAATCCGGCGTCACACCCACGATAATCACATCGTCGGACTGCGCCCGCACACATGCATACGAAATGCCCATGCCAAGCGCCGCCTTTATATCAATGTCCTTACGCGCCTCCTTATCATCGTCATCCCACATCATCTCCCGCAGATAGCCGTAATAATAAGCCTCTGCAGGCATATAAGAATTGCTGCTGTAGGAATAACCTTTGGAATTTGTCCGCAGCCTTGTCACCGTTTCCATATATTCACATGTACTGTCCGCCAAACTAAAGCGCTCCCCCGCCGCAAGATTGCGGTAAATCAAAAGACTGTCATCTGTAATCACCGCAAAATACGGAAAATCCCACTGCGTTTCATTCGTAACCGTCTTGTCACCGTCCCACGAAAGCGTCCCCGTATGCGGCTGAGCAGCCTTACCCGCCATAAAATAAGCGTCCTCAAAGCCCTTCTCCGGACGAATTCCGACTGCAAACCGTTCTCCCTCCTTCTGAATGCGCTGATAATAGTTCCCTTCCCGCTCATCGCTATAATAATAACGGCTGCCCATCATCGGACCTGCATACGTATATCCGTCCGCAAGCGGCAGACTCCACTCCGTATGTCCCGCATCATAGCACCGCAGATACGTTGTTACATGTTCCTTATCTGAAAGGTCCTCCATGCTCACCGAATATACGCTTGTACTTGCAACCTCAAATCCTCTTCCTGCCCAATAAATCAGAAAAATGCCCGCAAGCGACGCAATCGGCACCGCAATCCAGTATAAATCCCTTTTCTTTAACGCGCGTAAAATCAGGTACAAAACCGGTCCTACAAAAATCACATACACAACCACAAGCAGCTTCAGACCGCCAAACTGCAGACGGTTGCTGCCCCGCCCCAAAATCGTAAAAATCCGTTCCAAATTGTAATCCGTATCATATTGTGCAGTTCCTGACTGATAAGGCGCCTTCGCCATATCAACCGCGTTGTTTAAAAACCGCTCTACCAAAGACTCCTGCGTTCCTTCATTCAAATATGCGTCCGCATCAAGCGCACCAAGGTCCGTCAGCGCACAAGGCAGCAGGCTCACCGAACCGTCACCCCACGGCGCGCCGCACTGAAGATACTGATAATACCCTCCAAGAGTATCTTTCGGATCTGAAAACTCCACCATAGTAAGCTTGGACGTATCCACAAAATCATCCCAGCCAAAATCATTCACCTGCGTGTCATCCGCCTCGCTGTATTCAATCTCCAAAAAAGGTAATCCATCCAGCGTATTCTTTGCCTGACTTCCCGTGCCGACAATCAGCATACCGCCTTTGTCCACCCATGACTCAATTGCCGTCCGCTCTTCATCCGTAAGCGCCTGTGTATTAAAACTGTCAATCACCAAAAAAGCCAATCCGTTTAACGACGGCACAAGATTTCCCTGCTGCAGCTGCGTCAGCTTAATCGGGCGGGTTCTGTCCCCGTAGTAAAGTTCGTTTCCGCCCATATCCAAATACGTAAGCGACGCATACGCATCACTTAATATTCCCATAGAAAGCGCGTCCCTGCTATCCTGCAGCAGTTTTGGAAACGTTTTATCTGCCACGGAATTCATTTTACTGTCCAGCAGCGTCACACGCACATACCCGTCCGTCCGTTCAATGCTGTCCTTCGGCAGCCTGACCGTAAACTGCTTTGTGCTCCCCTCCGGCAGCGAAAGCGCCGTGTCATAGGCACAATCCGTATCGCTTCCGTAGCCAAGTCCTGTTTCCGTTTTCAAACGCACAGTTCCTTCCCAGTCCGTTCCCAAGTTCCGAACCGTCACCTGCACATCATAGGTCGGCTCATCAGAAGGAAGCACCTGCGCCTCAATATAAATTGGCGCAATCTCCGCTGCCCGTACTGTCTGCCCTGCCATGCCCAAAAGCACGGCAAAAAGCAAAATCGCGAGAATGCTCACATATCGTTTCACTTGTTTTTTCATTTCGTCCCCCAATTATTCAATATCCCTTATAATGTATAAATTCCACTTTCCATAACCGCCTTATAATACGTCGCCAATGGAATAAAGCACTGTCCAAAGTTTTTTGAACTGCCCTTGCCCACTACAACCGCATCTCCATATATGGTCTTTTTCCCAGGCAAACTGCCTGACGGTGCGCGCAGCGCTTTTCTGAACGTCTGTTCTCCATATTTCAGATATTCCGCATCTCCTGTCAGCTCATAGGCAATGACAAGCGACTCCAGCAAAAGTGTATTTGTTCCGAGCCGGTTTAAACTTGGCAGCTCCTTATAATAAAACAATCCCGTGCGCTCCATATAGAAGTTTTCAATCAAATCGTCCACCGCATTGACCATCATTTCCTTTAATTCCATACTCGGAAATACACGGTAATAGCGCATCAGACTGCCCACTGCCACCGAAATCATAAAACCAACACGAATCACCGTGTTATCCGTGTACGGCGCAAGCCAGTCTCCGCCGTACTGCTCACCCCATATTCTAAAATCCTGTACGATTTTGTCCGCCTTTGCAAGCCACTTTTTATCGTTCGTTTCCACATAAAGCGCCGTCAGAGAACGAAGCGCCCAGCCTGTTTCCCGTGCATTAATCTCACCAACCTTTGCGTACAGCGGCGTATCCAAAAGCAGAAGCACATTCGCACCGATACCAAGGGCCGTTTCCAGCCCCCGCTCATCGCCCGT
>CAMWNY010000352.1 GCA_947175775.1 uncultured Lachnospiraceae bacterium
TATGCGATATTAAGCAGGAGTTCGCAGACGGCGGAAAGGCTAAGATTTTAAAGAATTTGAACTTCCTTGTAAGCAAGGAAAAAATCACGCAGGACAAAGCGGACGCAATCGCGGCAAAGATTGCAACAGGCTTAAAGGATATTTGTACGGACTGTGACCTTGTAATCGAGGTTGCACCTGAGAAGATGGAAATTAAGAAGACAACATTCAAGGAACTTCAGGAGATTGTAAAGCCGGAGTGTATTTTCGCGACAAACACTTCTTCGCTTTCAATTACGGAAATGGGTGCAGGACTTGACCGTCCTCTGATTGGTATGCACTTCTTTAATCCGGCAGACAGAATGAAGCTTGTCGAGGTTATTGCAGGCGCAAACACACCGGCTGATTTGGTAGCAAAGATTAAGGGTATCGCAACGGAAATCGGCAAGACTCCGGTTGAGGTAAACGAGGCGGCAGGTTTTGTTGTAAACAGAATTCTGATTCCGATGATTAACGAGGCAATCAACGTATACGCGGCAGGCGTTGCAAGCGTTGCGGATATTGATGTGGCGATGCAGCTTGGCGCAAACCATCCGATGGGACCTTTGGCGCTCGGCGATTACATCGGACTGGACATCGTGCTCGCAATTATGGAGGTTATCTACGCAGAGACAGGCGATTCCAAGTATGCACCGTCACCGCTTCTTAGAAAGATGGTACGCGCAGGAAAGCTCGGAAAGAAGACAGGCGTAGGCTTCTACGATTATTCTAAAAAATAAACATAATGAGAATTTCTAACCCGGCAAAATACGCCGCTAAGGTGAGAGCTGTTTCACCTAAGAAATTTGAAAGCTTTATGCTGTTGATTAAGGAAAAAAATGGAGGAATAGTAACATGGATTTTACATTAAGTAAAGAGCATGAAATGGCGCGCTCATTGTTCAGAGAGTTCGCTGAGAAAGAGGTGAAGCCTCTTGCAATCGAAGTAGACGAAACGGAAGAGTTCCCGAAAGAGACCGTTGCGAAAATGGCAAAGGCAGGATTTATGGGGATTCCCATTCCTAAGGAATACGGCGGACAGGGATGCGACGTTTTGACATATGCAATCTGCGTTGAGGAGCTGGCAAAAGTCTGCGGCACAACGGCAGTTATCGTATCAGCACATACATCACTCTGCTGTGATCCGATTTTGACATACGGAACAGAGGAGCAGAAACAGAAATATTTACCGGATCTTGCAAGCGGCAAAAAGATCGGTGCATTTGGTCTTACAGAGCCGGGCGCTGGTACGGACGCACAGGGACAGCAGACAAAGGCTGTTTTAGAGGGCGACGAGTGGGTATTAAACGGCTCGAAAATTTTTATCACAAACGGAAAAGAAGCAGATGTTTACGTTATTTTCGCAATCACGGGCATGATTGAAAAGCGCGGCAGAATGACAAAGGAAATTTCTGCATTTATCGTAGAGAAGGGAACTCCCGGCTTTACATTCGGTACAAAAGAGAAGAAGATGGGTATCCGCGGTTCTTCAACGTATGAGTTGATTTTCACGGACTGCCGTATTCCGAAGGACAATATGCTCGGACAGCAGGGCAAGGGCTTTGGTATCGCAATGCATACGCTTGACGGCGGACGTATCGGTATCGCGGCACAGGCGCTTGGTATCGGCGAGGGCGCATTGGACAGAACCATCGCATATGTTCAGGAGAGAAAGCAGTTTGGACGTGCAATCGGAGCATTCCAAAATACACAGTTCCAGCTTGCGGACATGGCGACAAAGGCACAGGCTGCACAGTACATGGTATACAAGGCTGCATGTACAAAGGACCAGTACACGAAGGATCACAAGACCTCTTACAACGTAGAGGCGGCTATGGCAAAGCTTTACGCGGCAGAAATGGCTATGGAAGTAACCACAAAGGCTGTACAGCTTCACGGTGGTTATGGTTATACGAGAGAGTATGAAGTTGAGCGCATGATGAGAGATGCGAAGATTACCGAAATTTATGAAGGTACCAGCGAAGTTCAGAGAATGGTCATCTCCGCGAATCTGTTAAAGTAGAAATGTGCAATATTTGTAAGCAGACAATTCTCCTGCTTGCAGGAGAAATTTGACTGATTTTAAATCCAAAGCGCGTTGGTACGCAACGGGCGAAGCACATTTCGGACTACATAAATAAAAAATAGAATAGAAATATAAGGAGAATAAACATGAAAGTTGTAGTATGTGTGAAACAGGTACCGGATACAAAGGGCGGCGTAAAGTTCAATCCCGACGGTACACTTGATAGAGCAGCTATGCTGACAATCATGAATCCTGACGACAAAGCAGGTCTTGAGGCAGCATTGCGGTTAAAGGATCAGTACGGTGCAGAAGTAACAGTTGTTACAATGGGACTTCCCAAGGCGGAGGAAGTGCTGCGTGAGGCACTCGCAATGGGCGCGGATAAGGGTATTCTTGTAACGGACAGAGTGCTCGGCGGCGCAGATACATGGGCAACCTCACAGACACTTGCAGGCGCAATCAGAAACTTGGAATATGACCTTATTATCACAGGACGCCAGGCAATTGACGGCGATACGGCGCAGGTTGGACCGCAGATTTCAGAGCACCTTGGCATTCCTGTAATCTCTTATGCACAGAATATCAAAATTGAAGGCGACAGCGTTGTTGTAGAACGTCAGTACGATGACAGATACCATGTGTTAAAGGCAAAGATGCCTTGCTTAATCACCGCACTTGCAGAGTTAAATGAGCCTCGTTATATGACACCCGGCGGAATTTTCGATGCGTACAAGGCAGAGATTACAACGTGGGGCAGAGCAGACTTGAAGGACGTAGAGGACTCCAACCTTGGCTTGAAGGGTTCGCCGACACAGATTGCGCGGGCATCTGACAAAGTTCGTAAGGGAAAGGGCGAGAAAGTAAGCTTAGACGCCTCTGAGTCCGTAGAATACATCATGAACAAGTTAAAGGAAAAGCATGTGATTTAATATGTTATTTAATAATGGAGGTTTATCATGAATTTAGAAGAATATAAAGGCGTGTTTGTCTTCGCACAGCAGGTTGATAACAAGGTGAGCGGCATTGCCCTTGAGCTGATTGGCGAAGGCAAAAGACTGGCAGAAAAATTATCGACAGAGGTAACTGCAGTATTGGTCGGAAGCGGTGTAAAGGACTTGGCGGACGAGCTTGCAGCTTATGGCGCAGATAAAGTAATTGTTGTGGACGATCCCGAATTAAAGGAATACAGAACAGAGCCGTACGCACATGCTTTGGCATCTGTTATTGACAAGTATAAACCGGAAATCTTACTCGTAGGCGCAACTGCAATCGGACGTGACTTAGGACCGAGAGTATCCGCAAGAGTACATACAGGCTTGACTGCGGACTGTACATCCCTTGAAATCGGCGATTTCCCGATTAATCCGATACCGGGAAAAGAGCAGAAGCACAACCAGCTTCTTATGACAAGACCCGCATTCGGCGGAAATACAATTGCAACGATTGCATGTCCTGATTTCAGA
>CAMWNY010000353.1 GCA_947175775.1 uncultured Lachnospiraceae bacterium
CGAGGGCGATTATTACAGGCTGACTCCGCTTGAAAACAGTGACTGTATGGCATGGGCGTTCGTGGCAAAGGATAAAAAAAGAGCGGCTCTTACGATTGTAAAAACGCAGAGCGAGGGAAATCCGCTTCCGACGCATGTTTATATGAAAGGCTTGCTTAGAAACAGACAGTATCGGTGCACTCTAAAAAATGACATGAGTGTCATAAAAACAGGTGCGGCGTTTATAAATGCAGGCATTACGATTCCGTGGATTATGATGCAGTATGAAAGCGTAATGGTTTTGTTCGAAGAGATATAAGAAGGGGAACGAAGAATGCATATACAGATACAATGCTGCGGTATTGTCCTGATGTTGGTGCTGTTCTATTTCTATATGCGCCAAAGAAGAATATCGCTGGATACCCAAAAGGCATTTTTAAATGTCTTTTGGGCAACACTGCTCTGCATAACGGTTGATATCCTTTCCATCGGTGCGATTGAATACCGCCATGTGCTGTCCGAGCCGTTTGCCAAATTCGTGGCAAAGACATACCTTGTGACACTGTTGGGTGTGGCGCTCAGCGCATTGTCTTATATGTGCGTGGATATTTACACCGTGCGGGAAATCTACAAAAAGCAAATGCGAAAGTACCGGATTATGACGTTAATCGGTGTGGCTGCCACCTATGCCGTGCCGCTGCACTACAGTTATACGAGTGACGGCGCGAATGTGAAATATACATATGGTCCCAGCGTTTATGTTACATATGGTATGGCATTGGTTTTCTTTATCGCAATCCTTTGCCTGATGAAAAAGGAGAAGGCGAAAATCAATCCGCGGCGCAGAGAGGCAGTGTGCATTTGGCTTTTGGTTTGGGTTGTTGCGTCCCAAATTCAGTTTATGTATACGGAATTGCTGATTGTGGGGTATGGCGGTGCAATTGGCGTCATGGTGCTTTACCTGAAGCTGGAGAATCCGGAGACGAACGTTGACAGGAATTCCGGGCTGTTTAACAACGGTGCGCTGTATTTGTATATGCGCCAGCTTTTTGCGAAAAAGCAGGATTTTGCTGTTTTGGCGGTTGTTTTTGAAAATTCCGCTTATCAGAATGTATCGCTTGATAAAAGAGAGCGTATCCGAATGGAAATTGTGGAGTATCTGCAGAAAATACCGGACGCATATGCATTCAAGAATGCGGAGGACGAATTTTTCGTTGTGTTTACGGATGTCGAAAGTGCACATATACGGGTGGAGGAAATCCGCAAACGTTTTCGGTCGGGTTGGGGAGCCTATAACGGCGATAATGTAACGCCGTGCTGGCTGTATCTGCCCCATGCGGATATTGTCAATCAGGCGGAAACAGTATTGCATTTAATCCGCTACGTGCGGCGTGACGAAAAGACCTTTTCCGACAAAGATTTTCTGTGTATCGAAAAGGATTGCGTCGATAAAATACGCCGTGAGCGGGAAATTATCCATCTGATATTCGAGGCGATGGAAAATGACCGCGTGGAAGTATTTTACCAGCCGATTTTTTCCACAACGGAGCAGCGTGTTACATCGGCGGAAGCGCTCGTGCGTATCCGCGGTAAGGACGGCAGCATTATACCGCCGGGCGTGTTTATTGATATTGCCGAGAAAAACGGTATGATTTTGAAGCTTGGCAGCATTGTATTTGGAAAGGTCTGTAATTTTATCAAGACACATCCGCTTGAGCAGTACGGAATGCATTATATTGAAGTAAATTTGTCCGTGGTGCAGTGCGGTTATGAGCACTTGGCGCAGGATTATATTGAAATTATGGAGCAGTATGGCGTAGATCCCAAATACATCAATTTGGAAATCACGGAGTCGGCGTCTACAAACGCCAAAAAGACATTGCTCGGCAATATGGAAAATCTGATAGATTACGGCATACACTTTTCATTGGATGATTTCGGAACGGGTCAGTCAAATTTGAATTATATCGTGGATATGCCTGTGGATATTATCAAGTTTGACAGAAGTATGACGAACTCTTACTTTGAGAATGGAAAAGCAAAGCACGTTATGGAAGCGGCAATCCATATGATACACGGGATGAACCTGGAAATCGTGTCGGAGGGCGTTGAGACGAAAGAGCAGTATCAGACGATGGAAGATTTGGGGATTAGTCATATACAGGGATATTATTTCTCAAAGCCGCTGCCGCAGGAGGAGTTTGTGCGGTTTTTGGAGGACAGAATGTAAAAAACCGAGTGCCCGTGTGTATAAAAAGCAGCCGTCTATGCAGTAGTTGCACAGGCGGCTGCGTTATGTATGCTTTTATAAAGTTGAATAAATTGCCGCAATATGATCTGCCCGTTCGGGAAAACCTGCTTTGAGCGCCATTAAATACTGCAGGGAACTTCCCTCATAAGGTTGAATATCACCCAACAGACCGACTTCATAGCAGTTGCGGATAACGTTAATAATGCAGTTTTCCGTATGGTCCTCTTTGCAGTCCTTGCACTCCTTTAAAATATGTGCAATTGCTGTTTCCAGCTCAACGTTTTCAAATACTTTAAAGTCCGTGGTGGGAATGTTGCGCACACCGCCTGGAACATTTTTTTTAGGAGCCTGCTTGTAATTCTCAACGCATCTTTTGGCATAACCGATAAGACAATGCGTTCCCTGACATTGACCGCAGACTTCCACTCCTCTGCAGCAGTTCTCCAAGTCCGTCGCAACTAAATCAGCATCCATTCCTTTCTTGTGTGTTTCTGACATAAAATCCTCCTCTAAGTAATATTAAGAAATTTATGCGGCGAAATCTACATTTGCGCCTCGCATATTCATTGCATCAAGTTGTTTTTGATTTTTCGTGTACGGATTATCTTCGTTTGTGTACTTTATCGAAGTCTTTGTAAGACCGCCCGAAACGTATGTACGACCGCACTCGGGACAAATCGAAGTTTGAATGGTAACGGATGCATTCATTACCTTGCCGTTGTCTTTGGCGGCTTTTTTGTACGCGTTGGAAACATGCTCGTTTTCATGTGCACGTACTTTGGCGGCAGCAGATTCCGGTGAAATATGAGTAGCCGCTTTAAATGATACATTGCCTTCATCAGATCCGTCCTGATATTTGCGGTTTTTGCAGGTTTCACAGTCCTCAGGAGAGGATTTCCGACCTGGTTTTTTTACTTCGTCAGGATTGGCGCTCTTATGTTCGCCATCTATTCCTGAAACCGCATTGACATTTTGCGCCTGTGAAGATTTTTCAACCGGATTTGTGTACATCGAATTGTAGGGCTGGTATCCCGAAATACTTCCTATTGTCATATAAAAACCTCCCTGTCATAATGTATTACAATAACGCTTCCTTGCGATTGTGTTGATATAAGCAGAGTATAGCATAGAGGAGACAGGAAAGGCAATAGTTTTTCGGGTGAAATTCGGGTAACCGAAATTCGGATAAATATAGCTTTAAAATATTTTGTAAACCTATTTCATTTTTGTGGAAAAAGCGGTATAATATTATCCAAAATGTGGAAAAACAGTAT
>CAMWNY010000354.1 GCA_947175775.1 uncultured Lachnospiraceae bacterium
CCCAGTGCGCCGCTTCAGCGGCATACTTCCTCTGCACTGGGCTGCGCATAAAAAACAGCGGTAAATCTAAGATGGTTTTACCGCTGTTTAGCTTGTTCAAATTTGTTGTTATTTGTATTTTCCCAGTTGAATTAAACTTTGTTTTGTGCGTTTAGTCTTGCTTCAAGCTCCGCAATACGTGCGTCCTTTTCAGCGAGTTTTTTGTCCTTCTCAGCGAGTTTTGCATTACTGTCTTTCAAAAGACTTTCATAGGTTCTCAATATGCGTTGCCCCTCCTCACGCATTTCACACCAGTAACGGACGCTTTCATCCTGATTGAGTTTATATACGGTTTCGCAGGTTTCTTTAAAAGTATTGTTATTCTGTGTCAACATTTTTAAATCCTCCCATGTCTTTGCTTTAAACAATTTTGCCCAATAATCGATTTTATAGGTTTTATCCTCATCAGTTGCCAAATCTATCTGAGTTAAGTCTAGCACATTTAATGTAAAATTGTCATTATAAATATAATATTTTTTGACATTCATCATTTTATGTGTGGCATAAAATTCAGGATAATCAGGAAACGGTGAAAAGTCAAGAATGCCGATATGATATGCTGGCTTAATCTGTGAGTAATCATCGCCGCTTTTAAGGTTTTGGAAAATGTTGCAAAGATAGGAAAGCGAACGATTTGTCCAAAACTTTTGTTTTACGACCTGCATTTCCAGGTTAATGACGGACGCGTTATTGAGTAGGATTTTAACATCAAGGACGAAAGTTTTATCATTGAAAGCTTTACCCAGTTCAATTGGGTTTAAAATTTGGGTGGATTTGATACTTTTTGGGGAAAGATGAAGGAGAGAAGCAATTAGACCTTTTAAAACCTTTTGATTTTCCTGTAAAACGGCACGAAACATGTAATCGTTCAAAAGAGTATAATCGATTTTTCCGGTTGCGTTTTGAAATGTTTTTTCTGAGATGTTATTCATTTGATAGTCCCTTCTTTTGAAAATTATTGGATTATGTTAGATTTTAAGATATGGTTTTTTACACATGAATTTGCACAGGGGTAGGAACACGAACGTCTAAGTGAACTTTGTCAACACACTGAAAGTAAAAAATGATTTCTGCTTGATTATGGCGCAAAAATAATCATAGCACATTCAAATTATGTAAACAAGTACTGATTTTGACATTTCAGTCAAATATCCTGCAACAAGCTACGAGGAAGCAAAGCTGAAATGCAGCAAATCGCAATGCATCTTTAATATATGGACATTTAATACTCTCGTCTCCGTCGTCAGCAGTCATCAATCGAGTAGGGGAACAACCTTCTCCAAATTCCATTTCTGTCCTTTTAAGTTGTTCTGCATTTCATACAAATGGTTTTGCTTTTTACAAAGTTCTTTCATACGCTCCAACTGCGCCGTCACTCCCTTTTGGCAATCCGGCTCTATCTCCTTATATTCTCCGGTCAGATTGCGTATTATATTATTATTTTCTTTTATCTTCTCTGATAGACATACGTATCAGAAAAATGCTTGCCGACCGCGGGAAAGCAGTATTCTTTATGCGAAATAAGATACAGCAAACGATAAAAGGAGAAAATTTTGTCGTTCATTGTTTCTTTAATCCGCAAGCTCCTTGTACATCATGCCCCATTTTTTCATTTCATCCATAACGGGACATAAGGACTTTCCAAGGTCGCTCAGGGCATATTCCACTCTAGGCGGAACCTCCGCATAGACCGTTCTTGTAATAATTCCGTCTGCTTCCATTGAGCGCAGGCTGTCGGTCAGGACTTTTTGGCTGATGCCTGTTAAATCCCGTTGAAGTTCATTAAACCGCCATGCCCGTAATATGAGGTTTCGTATGATAAGGAGCTTCCATTTATTCCCAATCATGCTGACGGTTGTCGCTACAGGGCATTCGTGTAAGTCTTCTTTTTTTCTCATATGGATAAATCCTCCGGCTAAAATAATTAATACATTCAAAAAAGCATGTTACATTCTAATTATAGTGTAAAATGCCTTTTTCTGTCAATGCAAAAGAACCGCATTTTCCTACGGTTCTTTTTGGGTTTTTTCATCATATATTATTCTACACCGTTTGAAGTCCTGCAAGCTGTTCTATTTCTTCCACACTAAGTCCCGAACACTCTGCAATTTCTTCCATTGTCAGCTTCCCTACTTTTAGCATCTTAAGCGCTGTTTCCTTCTTTCCCTGATTTATTCCCTGATTTATTCCCTGATTTAAAATAGTTCTTGCACTCGTTTCAATCAATGGTCCTCTCATCATATCACCTACGCCTTTCTGCACATTTTCATATTTTTGTGCAATCATTTTAATTACATCACTGGAAAGTTCTATAATTGTGCGTTTGTCAAATGCCCCAATTACGCCCTGCCGTTCCAACTCGTCAAGGTGTTCCAAAATTTCCTGATACTCCGCTTTCAATTCCGCTAGTTTCCGCTCATTATTATTATACTCCGGAAACTGTTTCTCATGTGAAAAAATATAAAATGGAATTAACATTAACAGATGTTTTTCAAAAATATCATTCAGCGTATACGTCTGCACCTTCATAACCGGCACCTCATACTGAACCGTCCCGCCTGGTGTAATAATCACATAGTTCATTTTATCCGGTGTTTTCTTATAAGAACGAAGATACAAAACCGCCGTATTCGGAAATGTTACCGTCAGTGTCTCCTCCGTAACCTCACCCTCGTCAAGCGCTATTTGGGCATCATACTCAAAAAGCCGAATTGTGATTTTTTTGTCCGGAAGGCTGCTCTCACATTCAATATGATATTTCTTCGGTATCTTCCCAAACACCGTAAAATTTGTGTCCGTAATCCGTTCCTTATCCGCTTCGTCCTGCTGGTCTAAAAAATGCTCGTTCGGAAAAAACAGAATTTCTTCGTCTCCCGTATAAGTTTCCCCGAAAATTTCGTTAATTACAGGGATAATCAGTTTCCGGCAGTCATTTAAGAGTGTCCGGAATGCGCCATCGTATATATTTGCCATGTATATATTCCCTTCTTATTTACATCTTTATCCTATCACTTTCCTACCGTAAATTCAATAATTTCAATCCATTTAATACCGTTTTATGCCCCTCAAAAATTCCCATACTGCACTCTTCTTTAACGTCAGACAGAAAATCTATTTACAGAAAATAATTGTAAAGACTGTAAAAGCCGTGTATCTGCCCAATTGTTACCAAAAGGTAACTTAGATTACAAAAAAGTGCGTACTTGTGGGATTTTTGCCAGTTGCTACAATGGAAATTACAGAAGGCAATTGAGCCGGCTGAAACAAATTATTTTAGGAGGTATGAAAAACTGGGATATATCGGTGTTTTGAATTTTGCGACGGTCGATGAGGACGGCGAGCGGGAAATCGTTTACCCGGCAGCTTTATGCAGACGGCAGGGTACAGATTTGCGGATACACAAAAGATAAGGAAACCCTTCGCGTGTCGGGGAAGGCTGTGGAGGTCGATGAGGACGAGC
>CAMWNY010000355.1 GCA_947175775.1 uncultured Lachnospiraceae bacterium
CATTGGCAGTCTGTTCGTCAGGAAATTCCACTTCGGCAATGATAAGCGGGGCAAAAGGCGGTTCAAAAATATCAAGCTCAATGTTTAGCATAAGTTCGTCCGTAGGCTTAAAATTGTCCGAAAACTGCGGATTTTTAAGCGGTATGACGTATCTTTTTTTTGAAATTACAGTTCCGTCGGCTTTTGTGCGCAGATGAAGGTAAGCGTCCTCGTTCAAGGGAAGATTGTATTCCTCGCGCGCCATCAGACCGCTTCCTTTGTAGGTGAGCGTATAGCTGTCGTCGGATTTTCGGATACGCACCACAGGCTCCGTGTTTAAATATGCCTGTTCAATCTGTTTGCAGGGGTAGTGTTCCAGCCCTTCGGGCAGCCTCTTTATGGTATATTTTTTTTCAATCTCAAAATGTTCCATTGCTGATAAACCTCCATAAATCGTATCAGGCATAATGCCTGTTTGGCTAGGTATGAATAGACCGCAGCTGTAAAGTAATTACGGCATTATGCCTGAAAAATATGGTACGCTATTTGGCGTCAAAATACAAGTGATATTTGTGCCGGTATTTGGATTGATTATGGAATAAGCCGCATCTGCCACAAAAAGGAGCAGGAAGATAATGCATATGAGGATGCGCATGCCGCGCGTCATTTTGTGGTAAAACTTATGGAACAGAGGTTGAAATATGCAAATCAGCAGCACGCCGCCGATTCCAAAGCCGATGCTGCAAATAAGGCAGATTTTTCCGTCAAGATTGAGAAAAGAACCGCTATAGTCCCACCACCGCACGTTCCATTTGTAGTCAAGCCATGTGGCGGCAGAGTATTCTAATGCGGTGCAGATTGCCGCAGAAAGAAGAAAGACGCGCACAGGCTGTTTTCTTTTTGCGTGAAGCAGCAGCATCAGGAAAATTCCGCCGATTCCATAGATTGGGAGATATGGACCGTAATATACGCCGCGGTTGACGAGGCTGCCGCTTGTAAAAAGGTACAGGATAACCTCCCACAGCCAGCCGATAAACGACAGGCAGAAAAATAAAAGGACATAATAATCAAAATAGTGAATCGTTACATTTTTCATAGAAGTTATTATATGCAAATGCCTGAAATAATTTGCATGCAAACTTTGCATGCAAACTATGAGAATTCGGTTGGCAGAGAACAGAAACAGTGTTAATATAGAAGAAATGTAAAAAGAAATTCGCAGACTAAGAAAGGAGCATACTTATTAAAATGAAGAAAGCAGCAGTATTTTTTGGAACAGGATATGAAGAGATTGAGGCGCTTACCGTAGTGGACCTGCTTCGCCGTGCAGGAATTGAAGTGGTGTGCGTCGCAATTAATAATGAAAAGAGCGTCACAGGCAGCCATAATATTTGCGTCGGCATGGATGCAGGGATTGATGAAATTGATTTTGACAGTTTTGACATTCTTGTATGTCCGGGCGGAATGCCGGGCACGAAAAATCTTGAGGCATGTGAAACGCTTACAAAGCATCTGCGCGCGTTTTATGAGGCAGGAAAGCTGATTGGCGCAATCTGTGCCGCTCCAAGTATTTTCGGTCATATGGGAATTTTAAAAGACAAAAAAGCGTGTATCTATCCGGGAATGGAAGCGGAGCTTACAGGAGCGCAAGTCGTATATGATAAGGTTGTAAAGGCAGACAATGTGATTACAAGCCGCGGAATGGGAACAGCAATTGCATTCGGGCTTGAAATTGTAAAAAATCTGTTAGATGAAGAAGCGGCGCAGAAGCTCGGAGAAGGAATTGTCTATCTTTAAAAATGAAAAATAAAGCTGCCAATTTAGTAAAAATATACCATTCATAAAACAAAAAACATAGCAGATAATAGGATTAAGATAAGCGACAAAAAGCTTGTCTTTAAAAATAGATATAATCAAAAAAGAATTTTATGGAGGTGTATGAATATGTCATCACAGAACAGATCAAACAGAGTAGAGGTTCCGGAAGCAAAGGCAGCAATGGACCGTTTTAAGACAGAGGTAGCATCAGAGCTTGGCGTTAACCTGAAGGAAGGTTACAACGGCGATTTAACATCACGTGAAGCTGGTTCAATCGGCGGCGAGATGGTAAGAAGAATGGTTAAGAGCTATGAGGAGTCAATCAAATAAGGACTCATAAACCGAGATACGCTTATTATCATTAAAAAGAATAAAGAATCAGGCAGGAAAATCATAATCAGAGATTTCCTGTCTGATTTTTTTCCGTTCTGATTTGTTTCAGTGCTGATTTTTTTCGAATTATTTTATAAAATCAGGCTTTCAATTTTAGGATTGCTATGATATAATTATGAAATGATTGTGTAGCTATGGTTGGCTGACACATGGTAATGGTCTGTTTTACCGGCTGTTACGCATTAATAGAAAAAGAGAATTGACAATATTCGCAAGGAGGAAATGGAACAAATGAGTTTACAGGTGGAGAAGTTAGAAGGAAATATGGCGAAACTAACAATAGAGGTGTCAGCAGAGGATTTTGAGGCAGCAATTGAGAAAGCCTATCAGAAAAATAGAAATAAAATCAATATTCCCGGATTCCGTAAGGGAAAAGCTCCAAGAAAAATGATTGAGCAGATGTATGGAAAGGAAATCTTTTTTGAGGATGCTGCAAACTATGCCATTCCTTCTGCTTATGCGAAGGCTGTCGATGAGTGTACGGAAGAAATTGTATCTCAGCCTCAAATTGACATTGAGCAGGCAGAGGCAGGAAAGCCGTTTATTTTTACTGCAGAAGTGGCTTTGAAGCCGGAAGTAACACTTGGAACATATAAAGGTGTGGAAGTTGAGAAAACAGATGCGTCTGTTACGGACGAGGAAGTTGATGCCGCAATTGAGAGAGAGAGAGAAAACAGTGCACGGACGGTTTCTGTAGAAGACAGGGCTGTGCAGGATGGCGATATGACGACGCTTGATTTTGAAGGTTTTGTTGACGGTGTGGCTTTTGAGGGCGGAAAGGGTGAGAATTATCCGCTGACAATCGGTTCCAATACCTTTATCCCAGGCTTTGAGGAGCAGCTTATCGGTGCAGAGATTAACAAAGAGACAGAGGTTAACGTAACGTTCCCTGAGGATTATCAGGCACAGGAGCTTGCAGGCAAGCCTGCCGTATTTAAGTGTACCATAAAAGAAATCAAGGAAAAACAGCTTCCGGATTTGGACGATGAATTTGCAAGTGAGGTTTCTGAGTTTGAGACGCTTGCAGAGTACAAAGAGAGCGTGAAGAAAGACCTTGAAAAGAAAAAATCAGAGGAAGCAAAGCTTGAAAAGGAAGACAAGGTTGTTGACGCGATTATTGCTGATGCAAAGATGGACATTCCTGAGGCAATGCTTGCGACACAGCAGCGTCAGATTGCAGAGGATTTTGAACAAAGAATACATATGCAGGGAAATTCGATTGACCAGTATTTCCAAATTACGGGGCTTA
>CAMWNY010000356.1 GCA_947175775.1 uncultured Lachnospiraceae bacterium
ACACAAGGAGGATCGGCGGCAGCGTCAGATGGGTATAACAGACAGATCTCAAATTGGTCCTTCATCTTAAAATAAGCGCCCTGCCCATAAAATCCAGCGCCAAACAGTATGATTTTCTTCATCATCCACCTCATGTCCTTACTCTTTGCATTGCATTGTAGAATTCTGCAAGCGCGGGAATTCTGCTTTCAAAGGTGAGTCCCTTTTTCTGCAATGCATTTGCTTCAATCTGTATCTGTGCAATATTTTGGAATTGTTCCAAGATGCTTTCGCCAAAATCGATTTCTTTTCCAAATTGATTCTCTTCAACAAATCGCTTTTGACTTTGGACATCTCCAACCGCAACAGGAATGCCGGCATTTACATATTCCTGTATTTTATTTGGAGAAGCATATTCCAAATACTGTTTATTCCTCTTTGTCACGTTCAGAATGCATAATCCGACATCATACTTTGTCATTTCCACTGCCAGCTGCTTCGATGAAAAGTTACCTTCATAATGAATTTTCTCATGTAACGATTCCAAATAGGCACAGTACTGCTTCTCACAATTTGTATAAAAATGGACATGAAGTCCGCATTCAGCCAGTTTCACCCATATCTTCTCAAAATACCTGTGGCTTTCCCTGTCATTCGGTATGACACCGCCCTCGTACACACAATGCAGCTCATTATCAAAAGCGCTCAGTTTTTTCAATCTCTTTTTGGGAGCCAGTTCTTCTGAAATCATATTTTCCAATACAAACGTTTTATCTATTGGAATATCAAACTTTTTTACTGCTTCATCCCGTATTCCCTGCGTTGTATAAATTACTCCACTGCTATATTTGTTCGCTTCAAACTCAATGAACAGTTCTTCTAAGGACATGCTTTTATAAGCGCTGCTTAAATCATGACAGTCATGAATCACTGTTTTGTTTGTGTGATTTAATATCATCGTCAGAAAATCAGGTTCATTCGAACTATGTATATAGTCAAACTCACTGTCATTTATAAATCCAATAAACTGCTCTATGGAATTTATGGAATAAATACAATCATAAATGTCGGCATATTCCTTATTCGATTGTCTTGGAGACGCCACGGAATACGCCAGGAAAATCTTCCATCCATACTTTTTCAGTGCATTTGCAATCTTGTGCGTGCGAATACAGGCTACATCCTGGACAAACAAAATACTTATTTGATTTGTCTCTTTCTTATAGGCACGCATTTCTCCCATACTGCACGGAACCAGCCCTCCGGTTTGACCTTTATAATACAGCAAGCCATCCGAAATCACATAGTATTGCATAATGCCAATACATTCCAGCTGCATTCCGATTTCTTTAAAATACCGCGTCGAAATTACAATGTCCATCATCTGCGCATCATAAATCTGCTTTAATCGAGAAATATCTATTATTTCAATGTCATGCAGCCTGGTACCAACCTTATTTTGATCATTATCCGCATAAAATAAAATCTCCCCGGCTTTATTTAATTTATCATACGCTGCTTCCCCAAAATACCCAGCGCCAAACAGGATTATTTTTTTCATTCGACTGTTTCCTTTTTATATACATCACATATTTTAAACCATAATTCCATACTGTAAAACCGAAAAAGCATATCGCTAAAGTCCGCATCCCCACTGATATGTTCCCGGTAAAACCGGTCAATAGTATCACGTGGAACAATATTTCTGTCTCCAAAAGCATAAATTTCTTTTTTCAGCTCTTCCCTGCTGCTGCCTTCCCGCAGCCATCTTGCAAACGGCGCCGGAAATCCCATTTTGTTTTTTCTTTTAGCGACTTCCTTCGGCAGATACTCCCTGCACGCCTTTCTGATAATCCATTTTGTCCACTGGTTATGAATTTTGTATGTTCCGTCAAGCGCAATCGCAAACTCAACAATCCGGTAATCCAAAAACGGCACTCTTGATTCAATTGAAAAAGTCATGGAATTTCCGTCCTCATTATGCAACAGTGACGGTATGGACTTATTCAAAACATCATTGCATAATCTTGTATTCAAATGAGAAGCGCATTGTATTTCTTCCTTTTGATACGTGTCATGGACACATTCCATGAATGCATCCGTAAACAGCCTCGCGCTTCTTTTTATCTTTAAATCTTTTATTCTGCTTTTATTTTGAAATAAAAAGCTGTTTTTTAATCCCACAAGCCCGACAATCGTGTCCGTACTGACCGCTCCAATAATATCCGGCCACTCTTTCTTTACAATCGTAAGCATTTTTATTGCCTTACATTTTGACCAAAATGTATTTTTGTCCATCAGATCGGAAATATAATAAGAATAATAAGGAATATACCCTGCAAACAGTTCGTCTGCCCCCTGACCGTCAAGCACTACTTTTACATTGCCCTGCACGCCTTTCATAACCATGTACTGACTGTACAAAGAAGCGCCTCCCGTCGGCTGGTCATGGTGCCTTGTCAAGTCTTCAATATACTTTGTGAAATTTTTCTCATAGTCATCCGGTCTGATATAATGCGCAACTGTATCCCATAATTCATTTACTTTACGGATATATGGCTCCTCATTGCATTCCTTATCCGTATAAATCGAGGAAAATGTATGCATCTTTTTCCCAAACTTTTTGGATGCGCAGCCCACAATTGCACTTGAGTCCAAGCCTCCGGACAGACATGCGCCCACTTCCACATCGGCGCGGAGTCTTAATCCAATTGCACTTTCAAACAGCTGCTTAAATGTTTTAACCGGATTTCTTCCCTTAATCCATTTGTTATAAAACAGCTGCTCATCTACTTCCCAATATCTTCTGTAATCCTTTGTATGCTGCCTGACATCGTATACCAAATAGTGCGCCGGCGGAAAAATTTTAACATTTTTATAAAAACACTGTTCATCCGTGTCTTCATTTACCGAGCCGGAAAGATACCGGTATATACATGTCTCATTCGGAATATTCTCTTGTGGAAATGCCGCAATAATTGCTTTGATTTCTGACGCAAAAATAAACACATCATCATTATCGACCGTATAAACCGGTTTAATCCCAAAACGGTCCCTACTCACAATCAGCTTCTGCTCAGCCCTGTCATAAAGTGCAAATGCCCACATTCCGTTAAAACGGTTAAAACATTCTGTTCCATATGCGCGATATGCCTCTATAATCACTTCCGTATCGCTGTTTGTTTGAAATACCGCACCATTCTTGCGCAATTCCTGCCTGATTTCAATATAATTATAAATTTCCCCATTAAACGTGATGACATATCTTCCATCATGACTGACCATCGGCTGATTGCTCTTTGCATCAAGATCTATAATCGACAGCCGCCTGTGCCCTAACGCAGCCCGTTCATCCGCCCATTGCCCTTCTGCGTCCGGTCCGCGGTGAATTAATACATCCGCCATTTTTTTAACAAATGCCCGGTCCGCTTTATATT
>CAMWNY010000357.1 GCA_947175775.1 uncultured Lachnospiraceae bacterium
GTCTTTGCAACATCCTCATACGTTTTCTCTACCCGAACAATCGAATCCGCCAGCCCGATTACGCCCTGCTCCTGCAAGACCTCCGGCGTTTTAAATTCCTGCGGTTTTGTAATGCTTGTAAGCGGCAGAAACGTTGCGCGTCCGAATCTGTTTTTTTTCAGGAAAACAATCATTTTCTTTGCCGTATCCTCGTTGTCCGTAACGATATTTTGGATATTTCCGCCAAGCGCCGTTTCAATCGCGGTTTCATACTTTTTATCAACCTTAATAATATCCGCTACAACGCCGACAATGCCCGCATTTTTCTCCTTCTGTTCCATCACGCGCTGAATGCTGTTTCCATAGCCTTCATAACGCTCCGTAAGGTTGGAAATGGTGTCAAGCTTTGTCTTACACCGCTGATATTCTTCCTGAAGCGTCCTGATTTCCTCATCTTTATTGGAGAGCCGCTCCTTAAAAGTCCCTGTCTTTGCATCCAACTGCGAAAGCCTGTCGTTTGCCGCAATAATCTCGTCGTTTATCCTGCAAAATTCCTCCTGCAGCGACTGGAGCTCCGTGTTAAGCTCCGCCTCATCGCTCTTTGCACGCAGCAGCCTTGAATTTAACTCCGCCTTACGGATACGAAGCTGCTCCATCATCGCGTCAAAGCTGCCGATATTGGACTTAATCGTGGCACGCTCGCCAAGCATTGCAATCATCCGGTTCTTATCCGCCTCAAGCTTTTCATTCAGCTCCTCAATGCGCGCCTGAACTGCGGAAAGCGAGCCTTTCGCCTCGCTGCGTTCCTTCTCAATATCTGCTACCCGCGCGTCAAGCTCCGTCTTGACCGCAAGGATTTTATCGCGCTCTTCCTCCTGTTTTGCAAGCTGCTCACGGATTGCCGCAATACGCTCGTTGAAATGCTGCTCGTTTCCCTGTGCGCCCCTAATCTGTTCCCGCAAAACATTCATCTCGCCCTCAAGCTTTCCGCGCATCACACTGGTATCCGTCAGCGTATTTCTAGTATCCTCAAGCTCCTGTTCAAGCTCCTCAATCCGTTTGGCTATGGTATCATACTCTTCCTTAATCTTATCGTATGCTTTTGCCGTTTCGTCATATTCATCCTTCGCAATTGTATATTTTTTATCAATCTCTGTAAGTTGATTGGAAAGACTTTCATTTTCCAAGAGAAACAGGTTGACATCCAGTTCCTTTAGCTCCTCTTTTTTCTTTAAGTATACTTTTGCCTTTTCCGACTGCTTTTCCAGCGGTCCCGTCTGCTTTTCCAGCTCACTTAAAATATCCGTGACACGCACAAGATTGTTTTTTTCGTCCTCAAGCTTTTTCTGCGCCGTCGCCTTGCGCTTTTTAAACTTCACAATACCTGCCGCCTCGTCAAAAAGCTCCCGCTTCTCGTCGGGCTTTCCGCTCAAAATCTTCTCAATCTGTCCCTGTCCGATAATCGAATATCCTTCCTTGCCGATACCCGTATCGTAAAACAGCTCGTTCACGTCCTTTAGACGGCACGGAATACCGTTAATCGAATACTCACTCTCACCACTGCGGTAAAGTCTTCTTGCAACCGTCACTTCACTATAATCAATCGCCAGCTTATGGTCCGCATTGTCAAACGTAATCGCCACATATGCATACCCAAGCGGTTTCCTAAGCTCCGTTCCCGAAAAAATAACGTCCTGCATGGATTCCCCGCGTAGCTGCTTAATCCGCTGTTCACCGAGCACCCAGCGCACCGCGTCCGCAACATTGCTCTTTCCTGAACCATTAGGTCCCACAATGTCCGTAATGCCCTGATGAAACTGAAATAAAATCTTATTTGCAAAGGACTTAAAGCCCTGTACCTCAATACTCTTTAAATACATTTACCTGTTTCTCCCCTTTAGCAGCATCAGCGCTTCATACGCCGCCTGCTGCTGCGCCGCTTTTTTCGTTCTTCCAATCCCCGTCCCGATTTCCTTTCCGTCAAGATACGCCTTGACATGAAACTCCTTATCATGGTCCGGTCCTGTTTCGCCAATCAGCTCATAGTGTAACTGCGCCGTATTATTTTTTTGGACCTCCTCCTGCAAAAGTGTCTTGCTGTCCATAAAAAGAATTTTATTTTCCAAATCAGAGAGAATAAAACGGTATATGTACTTTTTCGCCTCCTCAATTCCGCCGTCAAGGAAAATCGCGCCAATCACAGCCTCCATCACGTCGGACGTAATCGAATCGCGCTTTCTGCCGCCTGTCGCTTCCTCACCTTTTCCTAAGAGAATATAAGACCCCAAATCAATATCCCTCGCGCAATATGCAAGCGCCGGCTCGCACACCATTGAGGCGCGCATTCGCGTCAATTGCCCCTCGGGCATTTGGGGATTTTCCTTATATAAAAATTCACTCGAAACCATCTCAAGCACGGCATCGCCTAAAAACTCAAGCCGCTCATAGTTGCTTAACTTGTTGATTTTCTGCTCGTTTGCAAAAGAGCTGTGCGTAATCGCCTGTCTCAAAAGCCCCTCGTCCGAAAACCGGTACCCTATTTTTTCCTGCAACTGTGCCAAGAGTTCACTCCTATTTTGCATTGTCTTTTATCCCTCCAAACAAAAAGCCCCGTCGAAAAGGGCTTTTTCATCACATTTTTTGATTAATCAGCTCCAATGCCTCCCTGACCGTGGTAATATGCTCCACTTCCTCGGGCGGAATTGTTACTCCAAGCGCGTCCTCCACACCGGTAAAAATCTGATAAAGGTCCAACGAATCGGCACCCAAGTCGGATACAAAATCCATCCCGGGGCTGATTTCGTCCATATCCATTCCCAAAACAGCCGCGATCACCTTTCGCAACGCATCAAACTCCATTGTTATCCCTCATTCACACTACTCATCTTTTAAGACCACTTTTTCTTTTATCTTCTCGTTAATTTTCTGCTCCTTAAACGTCGCGCACTGCAAAATCGAATTCTTGATTTCAATCGCCTTAGAGCTTCCGTGCGTCTTTACCACAAGACCGTTTAAGCCAAGCAGCGGCGCACCGCCGTGTTCCTCAAGGGTGAACCCTTTGAGTGTCTTTTTTAAGGCAGGCTTAATCAAAAGCGCTCCGATCTTGCTTCTAAGAGAAGACATCAGACTTAATTTTACCTTCCGAAGCAGCATTGCCCCGACGCCCTCATAAAGCTTTAAAATAATATTTCCCGCAACCGCCTCGCAGACAATAACATCGGCATATCCTGTTGGAATTTCCCGCGCCTCAATACTTCCGATAAAGTTAATCTCAGGGCAGTTCTTTAAAAGCGGAAACGTCTCCTTCACAAGCGCGTTTCCTTTCTCCTCCTCCGCGCCGATATTGACAATCGCCACCTTCGGATTTGGCACGCCCATCACACTCTCCATATAAACCGAACCCATTTTTGCAAACTGCACAAGCTGCGACGG
>CAMWNY010000358.1 GCA_947175775.1 uncultured Lachnospiraceae bacterium
TTACCGCTTCCGTAATGGTAATCGGCTCTTTGTACTCAGCGCTCTGTGCTGTCGGTTCTGTATTGTCGGTTGTATAATAAATCGTTGCGCCTTCCGTCGCGCTTGTCAATACAACCTGCGTTCCTGCTGCAACTTCGCCTGCTGCCGGAGTTGCTGCGGGTGCTTTTACACGATTCTTTTCTTCCGGATCCTCTTCTTTTATTGTGTAAGTAAAAACTGCAACGTCGCTATAATTATCACCTTTCTTTGCAACCGCTTTAATCGTTACTGCTTCCGTAACAACAATTCCCGTTTCACTATTATAAGTCAAACGTCCGCTGTCTTCCTTGGTGGGATCAGCTGCAGCGTCAGGCGTGCTTCCTGTCGTGTAGTAAATGATGTCAACTGTATCTGTCGTGGTCAATGTAATCTTTGTTCCGCTTACTACAGGATATGCCGGACCCGGCTTTGCTGCAGGTCTTACAACTGCACCTTCCGCAAGAACCGTGTAATGGCACTTGAGCGGTTCGCTTGTTTTGTCATCCTTTACTGCCACTGCCCAAATATAAGTTTCTTTCGTGATTGGTATCTTTGTATCTTTATTATACTGTACACGGTTTGTGTTTGCTGCATCTGCCGGATCTGTCAGTCCAGCCTCCGTGTCACTGATTGTATAATAAATCGTTGCGCCGTCTGTTGTGCAGTCTAATGTAATCTCGCCGCCCGTGCTCGGGAACTGCGCCTCTTGCGCAGGTGATGCGGTTGGAGCGTCTATTGTGGTTGGTTCTGTAGGAGGGTTGTCCGGGTTGTCCGGATTCTCCGGGTCATCCCACGGTGTTGTCGGCATTTTGTCATACTCGCTTGGTATTGCCGGCTCTGTTTGAGACGGTGATGCAGGCGTTTGGCTTCCTTCGTTTCCGGTTCTGCTGCCATATTTCGTCTTTTCCCACTGTACCGTGCTCATGTCAAGCTTTCCTGCACCTGCATAAGGAACCACCTTCGTATAAAGCTGTGTTGCGTCGTAGATGATATAATCTTTGTATGTCAGCTTCTTTATAAATGCATCTTTATCTGTAATTTTGAGACCATCCGTACTTTCGTCCTTTACTTCGAGTTTTTCTAACTTACTGTCTGAATAGTAAACACTATCAACAGCATTGATATATCCTCCCGGTCCCTTATAGCCTGAACGTAACGGAGTTCTGACACCTCTTATGTAACAATTCTCAAGAAGCATTTCACCACCGCACGTAGAAATCGCTCCATTTCCGGTAATATGCGGATTCCCTATATTATATTGATCATTCATCTGCTGAGAGTCAAACACACAATTATATTCATGCACTTTGCCAAATCGCAGTCTTGGAAGTCTGGAATTTGCATTTCTATAGTAATTATTCGCAAACGTTACGCGGATTGCCTTATCCTGAGTATCCCCATCAGCCGAACCAAGCAAATGCGCTTTCTTTTGTCCATATACATACCACCAAACATCTGTTGCACTCATCGTTTTATCTGCATTAGGCGCTTTCATTTTTTCCTTGCGCAATTGTCTGTAATATGCAATATTTATCTCTTCATTATTAATATTATCTTCAAGCCATTTCATCTGTTCATTGAAGAAAACATTATCTTTGCTTCCGGGCAGAAATTCACACCATGATATTGTCACACGCTGATAGCCCTCATAACCCTTTTTGTTTTTCAAATCAATAAGACCATCGTAGGCTTTGTAGAATGTACAGTGATCAATCCATATCCCTTCTGAATCTTCCTCAATATTGATATAATCCCAGTCATTTATATCATAGTCACCGGGGATACAGTCTTTTCCTTTTGAGTCCTTTCCGCCTTCGTCCCACTCCCAAAGCTCGTCAAAAACAAGGTTTCTAAGAATAATATTTTGGGAAGTTCCCTCCATTCTGATACCTGCATGCTTAATCGTCGCACCGTTCTTTGAAAAAATTGTCAGGTTCTTAAATCCATTCATGCTGATATAAGAAGTCCCTGTTTTTATCAATGTCGGATGCATCTTTGGTTCTTCCGTGAACCGTCTTATGACACCTGTATAATGACCTGTATTCGTTTTGTCCCCTTTTGGCACAATATTCAAGTCATATTTTTCTTTAAGCTCAACGGAACCAAGATTAAGGTCATTTACAACTTCAATTACATGTGGTTTTCCGGGTTCGTCCCTTACCTGTTGTAACGCGTCAAGAAATTCTTTTTCATTTTTTACCGCCTTGTAGTATTGGCTGTCCTCTGTAAGCAGTCCGCCTCCTGTAACGTTCGCAGCAGCGGCGTAGCCTTCCATATTATACATTACCTTGGACGAATCATTCCCCTCGTCCGCCTCAAATTCAATATCACCCTCCGGCGCAACGAAGGTCGTTCCTTCTGTTTCCGGATTTTCCGGTTCAGGTGGGTTGGGATTGCTGCCTTCGTCAAGCGTTTCGCCCTCTTTATAGGTAACCTGGAAATCAATTCCATACAGATATAAGTCGCTTTCGGCTGACGTTATGTAGTAAATGCCTTTCTCCGGTATCTCCAGCGTATACGCTTTCGCTTCGGTTACATTGTCTACCGAAGCCTTTACCGTTCCAGTTGTATCCAACAAATTCACTGTTCTTGCCGCAGTATCACTGCTTGATGCCGCATATATTGTCAGCGTTCCCTTGCCCAACGCTTTAATCTGTATACTATTGCTGTCAGTTCCACCTTCTCCGCCAAACTTGACTCGCTTTGTAAATTCCTCTTCGCCAATTGTCGTCCCGTCTTCTGTAATTTCACTATCTTTTCTAACTGTGAAATACTCTCCCACATGTTCGTCTGCCGTAAGCTTTCCGGTATTTAAATCAGTCGCACGGAATTTTAGTGTTTTTGTGATGTATTTTACTTTTCCGGTAACTTTAACAGACTTAATTTTAATGCCACCACTGCCTGATTTAATATAATATTCACCTTTTTCCGGTATATCATATACATATACCTTACTTTCCGATATAGCCTGCTCTGAAATAGCAGCCTTTCCATCTTTGCTCCACAGCTGAAGCTTTCTGTCAGAACTTGCAACTGCATCTACCTCTAATTTACCTTCTGATTCTGCCGTAAAGTGAATACTTCGAGAAGTTGCTGCTCCTGCACCTTTTAAATCAATTTGTGTTGCTGATACAACAACTGGTTTATCTGTTGTAGCTTTTATTGTAAAGCCATTTTTTGAAACATCAGCTTTATATTCGTTTTCCTCTAAATCAGATGCGCTAAGCTGAATCTCTATATCTTCAAATGTGGTGCTTTCCTCCTCTTCAGGCGGATCCGTTTCTGTCGGCGGCTCTGTTTCCGTCGGCGGCTCCGTCTCTGTTGGTGGTTCTGTCTCTGTTGGTGGTTCCGGATCTGTCGTTGTATCGCGGGTAC
>CAMWNY010000359.1 GCA_947175775.1 uncultured Lachnospiraceae bacterium
ACGTGACGAAGCCGTTTAATCCGGTGGAGCTGCAGGCACGGGTGAAATCACAGCGTAGAAGATATATGCAGCTTGGCGGCGCGGCTCAGGCGGGCGGTGAGGAGACGCTTGTCATCGGTGGAATTGAACTGGACGACAGTACAAAGGAGGTTCGTTTGGACGGGGAGCTTGTGGCTCTGACGCCGACGGAATATGATATTTTAAAGCTTTTGATGGAAAATCCGGGAAAGGTGTATTCGCCCTCGCAGATTTATGCCGCCGTGTGGCATGACAATCCGTATGGCACGGAAAATACTGTGGCGGTACATATCCGGCATTTGCGGGAAAAACTGGAGTACAATCCGGCGGAGCCAAGATATTTAAAGGCGGTGTGGGGACGCGGCTATAAAATCATTCCGTGAGGAAACCGGATAAACAGGGAGCGTAAGAAAAACATTGTGAATCAGTTCACATTAAACTTGCAGACTGAGAAAGGAGTATGGTAATAAAAATGAATAAAATCAGGGGTTCGGTCATTGCCAAAATGATTGCGTGGGTTTTATGTATCGGTGGTGCGCTCGGTACGACAGCATTTGGAATTTTAACCATTGTGGGTATTGAGTGCGGATACTATAATATGACGCGTGATGAAATATTGGCGGAAGCGTATCAAAACGTCAATGCGTCGTATTCGCTGGACGCGTTTCAAAATATGAAATATCGCCGTAATCAAAAATATCTTGCCGAGGAGGGATTCCGGTACGGGATTTTTCAGGCAGATGACCTTGCGAAGGTGGATATTCAGGACAAAACGCTTTACTTGGACACGAATATGACAGACGACGAATTAAAGGGCTTGGACAAAAACAAGGTTCTTTTGTATCAAGTCCGGGATTTAGCAAATGGCGGTCAGAAGGGACGGTCGTATGGGTATGTCGGGGACTGGCAGGACTTGTCGGACTTGCAAAACAGTTCGTCGCATTTGGAAGATCAGGACGGGATTGTTTGGAGTAGTCAGTACGCAGATGCGGTATGCTTTGACGCGGAAAAGGGGATTTTTTATTACCGTTCCGATGAGAACTATTACCCTGTGCGGGAAGTGACAATGTATTATGAAAATGATTTCGGGATTGTGAACGAATATAATTACGTCTATGATTATGAAGTGGGAAAGTACAAACTGAGTTATTATAATAATGAATATGGTATCGTGTATGAAGAGGATGAAGAATGGATTGCGGAAGGGACAGTCGAGGAATGGGATGCAACGGCTGTGGAGGATAAGGTTGACCGGTTTCTTAAAGGAGACGAAACGCAGCAATACGTTGATTTTGCCGCATTAAACAGGAGCATCTTAAGCTATGACCAGTGGGGAATGCTGCAGCTTGATCATGTCAGGGAAATTTTCGGAGAAGAACTTACTGTTATTGATTCCAAACGAATTGCAAAATCGGCGTTTATTGATTTAGATACAGCACCGGGGTATTACCTTGATGATTATTATACGCTTCACGTTGCACAGGAAGATAAGGCTGCGTTTTACTGGGTTGCGTCCCTGATACCGGACGATAGCACATTGATAACGCGAAACAGCAGGTATTATGCTTCTGCATGGGTGGCAGATTTGTTTGATATGTATGGAAGAAATGCCTCCATGATGGCAGTTTCGTTTGCAATTATGACACTTGTGTCATTTATTTTCCTTGCATATGCCTGCGGGTACCGTAAAGACAGGGAAGGCATTGTGCTTACGTGGTTTGACAGACTGCCGTTAGAGATTGTCTCGGCTGCGGCATTCTTTGCGGAGATAATACTGATAAGCATTCTCTATATGCAGATGACAAGCAGGGAGTTTCGGGATTCAATCGAAGTGCTTATTCCGTTTGCGCTTAGCACGGCTGTCCTAATATGTGCAATTGCGCTGTGGTATGTGCTTAGCTGCTGCGTGCGGATTAAGTATGGGAAATGGTGGAGAAATTCGATTTGCTATAAAATATGGAGTGTTTTCAGAAATGCGTTCGTTAAGGTGTTTCGCAATATTGGGCTGCTTTGGAAATTGCTGTTATTTTTGATGGTCAAGACGTTTGCGGAGGGATTTATTCTTTTGGTGGTTGGCGACGGTATGCTGCTTCTTTTATGGTTTGCGGAAACGGTTTTACTGAGTATGGCGGCAATGTATCTGGTGATTCAGATGAACGAGCTGCAAAAGGCGGCAAAAAAAATGGCGGACGGGGATTTAAGCTATAAGGTGCCGACGGAAAAGATGTATTGGGGCTGTAAGGAGCACGGTGAGAATTTAAATAAAATCGGCGACGGACTGTCGAAGGCGGTGGATGAACGAATGAAGAGCGAGCGCTTTAAGACAGAGCTGATTACGAATGTTTCGCATGATATTAAGACACCCTTGACATCGATTATTAACTATGTGGATTTGCTTGAGAAAGAGGAGCTGCATAACGAGAAGGCGGAGGAGTATCTTGACGTGTTGGAGCGGCAGTCTTCGAAACTGAAAAAGCTGATTGAGGATTTGGTGGAAGCGTCGAAGGCTTCGACAGGAAACATTGAGGTTGGAAATGAACTCCTTGAGGCGGGCGTATTTTTGACTCAGACAGTCGGTGAATTTGAGGAAAAACTTTCGCTTTCAGGATTGGAGCTGATTGTGAAAAAACCGGAGAAGCCGATTTATATTTCGGCTGACGGTAGGCATTTGTGGCGTGTGGTAGATAACCTGATGAGCAATATCTGCAAGTATGCGCAGCCGTCATCGAGAGTTTATGTAAACCTTGAGAAAGAAAATGATGTAGTTACGATTACCTTCAGAAACATTTCGAAGTATCAGCTTAATATTAACGGCGACGAGCTTTTGGAGCGTTTTATCCGGGGTGACAGTTCGAGAAATACGGAAGGTCACGGACTTGGACTTTCGATTGCAAAAAGCCTTGTGGATTTAATGGGCGGCAGTATGGAGATTACGGTGGACGGTGATTTGTTTAAGGTCAGACTGAACTTTAAGCTTCAGGAAGGTGCGGAAGAATTGTTAAGGCAGCGTGAGGAGAACAACGAAGTTCAGGAAGAAAATGAAAAATAATTGTGCAAATAGCGTGCAATGCATTTTATGCAGTTGTGTATGAAAAAATCCATATGTAAAACTGCAAAAAATTAAATCCAAATATTAGTAAAGATGTGGAAGTGTTGTATATTGATATTTTGACAGTGATAGGGTATACTATAATTAATCTGAAATGTGCGATAACTCTTGCTATTTTGAACCTACATCACTTTAAACGGGATTCCTATATTGCCTGATTAATGTCAAGCCCCCCATTTTGGTCAGGGGAAGGCAGCGAGATGGTTGCGGTCGCCCACCTAGCATTGGCTAGGAGTCAAAATACAGGAGCCGGCATTTTGGGGA
>CAMWNY010000360.1 GCA_947175775.1 uncultured Lachnospiraceae bacterium
CCGTCCAAAATGACATCGGATTACTGATCGGGCTTTTCATATCAAAACCGTTGCACCCGTTTTTGAGCCAGTTCGTTGTCCGCAGCCTGCTTTCGCTTGCCATCTGCGCCGTCATGGGCATTTTTCCCGTCCTTTTTGCGTAGCTATGCATGGGGGATTTTTTCATAACGGAACAGCAGTGATCCGCTATCTCAAAGGGTGCTTCCAAAAAGAATTTGTAGCGCTCCTTGTTATACATTTTGGAATATTCCGATGTTTCCACGCCGTTCTCTTTATGCGGATATTTCCCCTGCATGATTAGGTATCGGACGGGTGTCTTTATGTCCGTACTTGGTATTTCCCCTCGAATCAGGCTTTTATAAAGTTCATTTTCCTTATCCTCACGGCGGTCTATGCCGACCAAATCCGCCATATAACTGTGATTGGGGACTTTTCCCCCACGCTCTGCACTTTTCTCCCGTTCTAGCAGCTTCTCCATGTACCGCCTTGCGCCGTACACGCAGCCTGCCACTTCCTTGCCAATCATGGGATAGCCGTATTTTATAATGACCTGACGGAAGTTCATTTTCGGTCTGATAATTTCCACGTTACCCTGCCGCTTTACAAACTCCCTGACTTCCGGGTATTCCAGTCCGGTATCGACATAGACAGCACTGATTTTAGGGTACATTTCCCTTGCGATATGTAATAATACGGAACTGTCTTTCCCGCCGCTAAACGCGATGTACACGCCGTCCGTGCCGTAATAGTCCACCCACTCCCGTATACGGTACTGTGTCATCCGTATTTTTATGGAGAGCGGGAGTGACTGCATCTGGTATAAGTCGCTCATTGTATGTTTATTCATGTTTTCCTGTCACTCCTTTCTTCTGCACAGAAAAATACCGCCCTGCATTATTTACAGAACGGTATTTCAAAACAAAAAAAGGTGTATGATATTGATTTTCTCTATACCATACACCTAAAATTACTGTTACTATGAAATTTTTACATCTAAACCAGCCTTAACAACTGTACCAGTTCATGCGGTTCGGATTCTTTTGATACGGTCTGCCTTGTGTCAAACTGCTTAAAACCATAATTTTCATAAAAGGAAAGCAGTTTTGCATTGTTCTCCGCTTCTACAAACGCCACCATGCCGCCCGCCTGATACTGTAATGACTGTACCTGCCTAATTGCCGACTCAAGCAGTTCTTTCCCGGTTATCCTGCCCTTTGCCCTGTCATTAAAATTTTTCCCAAGCTGTGCAATGAGGTAAGCCGCAAGATTATAGGTCTGTTCCCCTTTGTCTATCTCACTGAATCTCCCAAGTTTGCGCTTTACCGTGTTGCTGAACGGTTCTGCCTTTACCACAAGCGGTTTTATCGTGATAGAAAAATAGCCCAATAACTCCGCATCTTCCAGCGATAACACTAAATATGTAACTGCCTGATGTTTCTTTGCAAATTCGATTGCCTGCTGTTTCAAAAAGCGCTCAACATCCTTATTTAACGGACAGGAAAACTCGGAAAGGAACTGCAACAGCTTATCCTCTCCGAGCCGTCCGTCGTCATTCTCCAAATACTCACGAATGTTCAGCACGATAAAATTATTCGTCTGCTGCATCCGTTTTCTTCCTTTTCTCCATGAATTTTACTATTTCATCCGCTCCATGCAGGTAAGTCACATTGATTGGAACGCGAGGTGTCCTGTCGTTGGCAGATGCCTCTATTGCATCGGCAAACATCTCCACCTGCTTTTGACCTGATATAACAAAATTCTTCGTAATACTTGAAGTTGCCATAGAAACACACCTCCTTTATCAGTATGGCTCTTTTTCTTAACACCTACTCTTATGAGCGCAGGTTTTACTTCCCTACTCATATTTTACGATTTTACCGACTGTTTTGCAATCGAATTTTTGTGAATTTTATATAACCGCCTCTTTTCCCTTTGTTTTATCCGATCCAATGTTTCCCACGCCTGCCACCTGCGCCTTGTACGCCTCCAGCTTTTCTTTCAGCGATGCTTTCGCAGGTTTGTCATTGTTTCCGGCTACCAGCTTTAACCCGTGCGGACTGTTGTTTTCTGCCACGTGATTATGCCCTGCATTTTCCACTGGAACAGATTGTGGTATATTCCCCGCCAATTCCTGCCTCTGGTCACTGTGTCCTAAAGTATCTGCTTGCGGCTGCTCTGCCCTTTGGTCATCGTGTCCTAAAGTATCCGCATCCGACTGTTCAGACGTTTCATTCCCAATCTGCGCATCATTTCCTGTTTCGTCCATGTTCAGCAGGGCATTGAGGGCAGAAAGACGGTCTAACTTCTCCTTCAGTTCGGTTTCCTGCACAAAAGGTTTTGTAACCTCTGCCTTTGCCGTTTCAAGCTGCCGCTCCACATTTTCCAGTTTTACTTTGGCGTTGTCAAGTTCTTTTGGCATGGCTTCCAGCGCATGGTTGATACGGGTAATATTCCCGAATGGGTCTGCACCGACTTCAAGGTTATGGGAAAGCTGCCCTTTTAAATTCATTACAAATTTATGGTTTAAGCTGTCAAAGGAAACAGCCATCTTAAAGCCTGCATATTCTCCTATGGTAACAGAGGCGTCGGCGCTTTTTACCTCTTTGCACATCTCCACCAGCGCTGTCCCGGCTTCTTTTTTATCCGTGTAGAGCTTATTTCCTACTTTCATGGAAAACTGCTCTTTATCTTCCGGAATATTTGCCCTTGCGGTCTGAATATCCGCCTCCATGCCGTCGATGCGCTCTTTTAAAACAGCTATCTGCTGCGGATAATGCTGCGTGATATTATCCTCAAGACGGTATATCTGGCTGGTATGGTTAGCTTTCATCAGCTTTAGCTTTGACACTTGCACGTCCAAATCCATCTTTTCCCGAATATACGGGTTACCTGTGGCTAGGGCTTTTACCTCCGCGTAAGTGAGTGCCGCCTCGTCCACATCTTCACAGCTCCGTACAGGTGATTTACTCGTCATAATCTGACCGATGAATTTCTGCTTGTTTTCGATCAACTGCCATGAATAACTGTCGAATGTATTTTCGGTCACATACCGAAAAATCTTAACCCTGTCATTCATATTACCCTGCCTTAAAATACGACCTTCCTGCTGCTCAATGTCCGACGGACGCCAAGGCACGTCGAGATGATGTAACGCTATCAGCCTGTCCTGCACATTGGTTCCGGCTCCCATTTTCTGCGTCGAACCCAATAAAAAACGAACCTGTCCGCTTCTGACTTTCCCGAACAGCTCCGCTTTCCTTTGCTCAGTATTTGCGTCGTGTATAAAAGCTATTTCCTCTGGTGGGACACCCTTATCAATCAGTTTGCTGCGAATGTCCTCATAAACATTAAATGTACCATCTCCTTTCGGTGTTGATAAGTCGCAAAA
>CAMWNY010000361.1 GCA_947175775.1 uncultured Lachnospiraceae bacterium
GCAGCACAAAACTTTCATCCTCCAACCCCGTATCAGCCTCTTCGGGATATCTTCCAACCCAAACGGATAAGGTAAATGTCGTACCCCTGCCTTTCACACTCTCTACATTGATACTTCCGTTCATTAGCTCTACCAGCTGTTTACAAATGCTGAGCCCTAAACCTGTTCCACCGTACTTACGTGAAATAGAAGCGTCTACCTGCGAAAAGCTTTGGAACAGTTTATCCTGTTCCTTTGCGTCCATTCCGATTCCCGTATCATTCACTAAAAAGAACAGCTCTATCGAATCATTCATTTTAGAAGTTTTAATGACTTCCAGCGAAATCTTTCCGACACTGGTAAATTTCTGCGCATTGGACAACAGATTATTTAAAAGCTGTACAATCCGCAGCTCATCACCGACAACATATTCCGGCACGCCGGGCGAAACCGTCACAAAAAAATCCAATCCTTTCTCCGTAATTCTGCCCTTATGGTTTGCCACCACATAATCAATCATATCACGGAACTTAAACCGCCGCGGTTCCAGGACAAATTTCCCTGCCTCCAATTTGGAAAAATCCAAGATATTGTTAATCAGCTTATTCATTTGTACGCAGCAATGCTCGATTAAATTCAGCTGACGAAGCTTTTTTTTGTCCGTCTCCTCCGGCAGCATCTCCCGCACATGCCCTAATATGCCGTTCACCGGCGTTCGAAGCTCATGCGTTACGTTCGCCACAAATTCCGACTTTACCTTCATGGCTGCCTCGGTTTCCTGTTTCACCTGCTCCAGCTCATGGCTTAGAAACTCTTTTTCCAATACGCTTTGCGCCATGCACAAAAAGATGCCTGTCGTTTCTTCCTTTACAATACGCATATCCGTGGGGAAACACGTCTGATTTTTACGGTATGCGGTCATACGGCTGATTTCGCTGCCCACAGGGCATGTCGGTATCCAGCTGTCACCGTCTTTTCGAAAAGCGTTCGGAAAAATACTGCCAATCGGCACTCCGATCAAATCCTCACCATATTCGAGCTTCTCGTGTGCAGCAACGTTGCCGTATATAATTAATCCTTTATCGTCAAATGCCAGCACAATCTCTAAAGCATTATCGAAAAGAAGAACTGCCAAGTCTCTCTGACCCATAATTAGCCCCCATCTAACTACAACCTGCAAGCCTGTGGTTACACAAGCTTGTACGCGAACGATTACCGTTCCCTTTTTCTCCTGCGTCCGTGTACGTAAAAACAGCAAAACTAAAATTCTGTTTCGCTGTCCTTTACGCATCCTCTAAACTCTAATCTGCAAAATCAAACATTCCGATTACTTCAACAATATTGAAAAAATCTTCTTTTGCAAGCTGGAAACACTCAATAACATCCGGTGCAAACTGACCGCATTCTCCATCCAAAATCATCTTGTATGCATCAGAATTAGCATATGCTCCTTTATAAACTCTCTTGCTTACCAATGCATCATATACGTCCGCAATCGCTACAATCTGTGCACTTATCGGTATTTCATCTCCTACCAAATGATCAGGATAGCCGTTTCCGTCCCAGCGTTCATGATGCCAACGGCAGATCTCGTAACAATACTGGAAGAATTCATTTGACTGTTTTTCACGGAAGCTTTCCAGGATTTCAGCACCGATTGTCGTATGCTTCTTCATCTCCTCGAATTCCTCAGGCGTGAGACGACCCGGTTTTAACAAAATCGCATCGGGAATACCGATTTTTCCGACGTCATGCAGCGCGGACGCTCTCGCAATCTCGTCAATCTGCACCTTTGTAAGACCGTATTTCGGGAAATACTTATCCAAATATTTTAAAAGAATCCTTGTAAAATACTTAATACGGCGAATATGCTCTCCCGTCTCCAAGCTTCTGAACTCGACAACCGTACTGAGCGCATCAATCATAAATTCATTATTTTCCTGAAGCAGCTTCTGCTGTGCACGCAGCTCTTTCTCCTGCTCCTTTAAGCGCACCTCCATATTATGTTTATTCTGATACAGTTCAATAATATTCTTCGCCCTGCGCTCTACAATATCAGGATAGAACGGTTTATGTATAACGTCCGCAACACCGTAAGAATATGCTTTATCCTCACTGTCCCGAATCGTTTCTCCGGTAATCAGAATAACCGGCTTAACCTCAAGCAGTTCTTTCGACTGCATATATTCCAGTACACCGAATCCGTCCATCACCGGCATAACGATGTCTAACAGAATTAACACAATATCCGGATTTTCCTCAATTTGTTTAATCGCTTCCTCACCGTTGCTTGCCTGAATCACCTCAAACTCTGTCTGAAACATGATTTCTAGTATGGTTCTGTTTACTTCTTCATCATCCACAATTAAAATCTTCTGTTTATCCATTATGACCCCCTGATACACAAATTCAATTTTTATTCGTTGTTTACTTAACAAGTATACTAATTCTACCATTTTAGCGTAAAATAGTCAATATTGTTCCTTTTTTTTCTTCAATAAATCCGGTTTACAAAACCTCAAAAAAGTGGCAGAATAATATAAAATATATTTTGAAAGGAATTCTTAACATATGAAAAAACAGCTTAATGCACTGAACCTTTTAAAGGGAATCGGCATTCTGATGATTATTATGGTACACAACCGCCATTTTATCATGAAGGATATGTCAGGTCTGCGTCCTCTTATCAACTACGGTCAGATGGGATGCCAGCTCTTTTTTTTCGTATCCGGAATGGCTCTGTGCTATTCATGGGAACATCTTGTGTCAAAATACCAAAATTCTTCAGGCACACTGCCCCTGAAACAACGCGCTTCCTGCAGCGGACAGTTCTTACTGCGCCGCTATCTGCGCCTTGCACCGGGATTTATCATTATTCTGTGTGTCAATTATCTGCTCAATATTATTTTTATGGACATGCTTGACCACTCTCCCGGTTTTATCATCAACAGAAAGCCTGCCGCCATTATCACGAATTTACTGTTTCTCCACGGTTTTTTCCCGGATTGCATCAACAATGTTTTTCCAGGCGGCTGGTATATCGGCACTACGTTTATACTGTATGCGCTGTTTCCGCTGTTAATGTTCCTGTTTGAAAAAATGTATGCGTTAAAACGTCCCCTGATTATGGCAATCCCGATAATTTTACTGATATTGAACGGGGTGTTTGTCCGGCACATGACCAAAGTAACACAGTATGAGCTTTACCCTTACAACAACTCTTTTCTGTACTACTTTTTTGTCAACCAGCTGCCCTGTTTTTCCCTTGGCATTCTGCTTTATTTTCAGGAAAAAACAGATTTTTCATATAAATGCCCTTTGCCCATCTCCGCAGCGTTATTTGCGGGACCCTGGTACAGCTCCATCCTGCTTTATCGGATACCGGCTCAAAATGTTCTCTATTCCGT
>CAMWNY010000362.1 GCA_947175775.1 uncultured Lachnospiraceae bacterium
TCCTATAGTCTTCCGGTGGCGCTGATTGCGGCAGAGTATGACAGTTTAAACAGATGAAAAGTAAAATAGGAGAAGTTTCATGGTAAAACCGCAGATAAACAAACGAATCTCAAAAGTTGATGCGTATTTAAACTGCGCGGAAAATTTCGCATACAGAAGTACTTGTATTAAAAGAAAATACGGGGCTGTGATTGTGAAGGACGACGCAGTGATTTCCACGGGTTATAACGGCTCACCTAGAGGATTTGAGAATTGCTGCGATATAGGGGAGTGCCCACGGATTAAGAAAAATATGCATCAGGGAGAGGGATATGCGATTTGCCGTGCCGTACATGCGGAAGCGAACGCGCTTTTAAACTGTTCGCGGGAGCAGACGATAGGAGCGGATTTGTATTTGGCAGGTGTGAATCCAAACGACTTGTCGGTACACAAGGCGAAGCCGTGTCCTTTGTGCGCGCGTATGATTATTCAGGCAGGAATCCGAAAGGTGTATTTAAGGACAGGTGACGGTGCCGACTGCTATGAAGAAATCAGAGCGCAGGATTTGGAATGGTATACGCGGGGGGAGTAGTTTTGGCGGTAGATTTTATTGTGTTTTATAATAAAATTAAGAATGCATTTATGGTAATAGAGAATGTTTTGTGGTATGATTAAGTCTAAATATTGAGAATTTGATAAAACATGAAAGGTTGTATTGATATGAAAAATGAGCAGGAAAAAAACGTGTTTCTTAAAGAACTAAAAAAATTTGCTGCTTCATTGGGTACTCAAATTGCATTAAACGATGAGTGGACAATTCGTGGGTTTATTGATGTTTTTAGAAATGTATATACAATTTCCTCGGATACAAAGATTATATCAAAAATACTTGAACTGCATTTGTTTCCTAATTTTTTATCGTTTGCACAAGATATCGGGTATGAAATCGAATTGGCTACATATCAAAATTGGTATCCTGATCTGACATTTATTAAAAAAAGCAATCGGGATATAAAATTTGCGGTTGACTTAAAGACCACTTATAGAGACGAAGAATATTCTGACTTTTGTAATGGCTTTACACTTGGTTCGCATGGGGAATATTTTGTGAATCGGACAAGTACCAAAAATATTCAGTATCCGTATAATGAGTATAGCGGTCATTTTTGTTTAGGTATCATTTATTCGAGATCTGTAATCGATAAACTGGAAGAAAACAAAATTTATACAATTGAAGAAGTGGAAACCATACCGGCTGTAATTCGCAATTTTATTTTTTTTGCAGAAGAAAAATGGCGTATAGCAAGTGATAAAGGTGGTAGTGGCAATACTGCAAATATTGGGAGCATTCAAAAGATTAATGATATTCTTTCGGGCAACGGTGTTTTCGCAAAAGCTGGAGAGGAATTATTTGATGATTACTGGGCAAATTTTGGAAAAATGGAAGTGCCGACAGCAGATGGAGAATATAAAAAATTATCTTCTTTTTCAGAGTATTTACGTTATCGTGGATTACCAGAATGCTTCAATAATCCGAAAGCCTCGAAAACGAAAGGAAAAGGAAATGGTAACGACTAAAGTATATGTACCTCCGATAAAAACGCAAGGCATAAAAACAAAGCTTGTGCCTCTGATAAAAGAAAACGTTTGCCTGTCTGAAAAAACGGTATGGATTGAACCATTTATGGGCTCGGGGGTAGTTGGATTTAATATTGCACCGGCTACGGCTGTTTTTGCCGATACCAATCCTTATATTATTGATTTTTATAACCAAATAAAAAAAGGAACGATTACTTCTTACATTGTCAGGCAGTTTCTTGAGGAAGAAGGAAGTATTTTATCCGTCAAAGACGAAGCATATTATTATGAAGTTCGTGAACGTTTTAATGAATTTCACAATCCGTTGGATTTTATCTTTCTGAACCGTTCTTGTTTTAATGGTATGATACGGTTTAATAAGGACTTTCGGTTTAATGTCCCTTATGGTCATAAGCCACAGCGCTTTTCAAAGGCTTATATTACAAAAATAACAAATCAGGTAGCACATATTGAAGAGCTGCTCAAGTATAACAACTGGTCCTTTCTTTGCCAATCCTTTGAACAGACGATAAGATTGGCAGATGAGAATTCCTTTATTTATTGTGATCCTCCATATATTGGACGACATGTTGATTATTATGACAGTTGGGATGAGCAGTTGGAAATCGTTCTATGTAAAGAACTTTTGGCATCGAAAGCGATGTTTATGTTATCAACATGGGATCACAATGATTTTCGAAAAAACGAATATATAGAGAAAGTGTGGTATTTCTGTCATAAAATTACGCAGGAGCATTTTTATCATGTCGGAGCAAAGGAAACAAATAGAAATCCTATGATAGAGGCTTTGCTTACAAATTATGTTACAACGGGAAATAAAAATCAGCTTATTGCAAAAAATAATCAGATATCTATATTTGATTTGATAGGATAAAGAGGGTATAATGATGAAATGACAGTTGCGTGTTTCATAGGTTCAAAATATAACAAAGAGCTTACTTTTCAATAAATGAAGCATTAGAAAGGAGTAGAGGGAAATGACAAAGATAGACATTTTTTCCGGCTTTTTGGGGGCTGGAAAGACGACATTGATTAAGAAGCTGTTACAGGAGGCGCTTGACGCCTCAAAGGTGGTGCTGATTGAGAACGAGTTTGGAGAGATTGGCATTGACGGCGGATTTTTAAAGGAGGCGGGTGTTGAGATTAAGGAGATGAATTCCGGATGCATTTGCTGTTCGCTTGTAGGAGACTTTGGAAGCTCTTTAAAGGAAGTGATTGAGAAGTACGCGCCGGAGCGTATTCTAATTGAGCCTTCCGGTGTGGGCAAGCTTTCCGATGTCATGCGGGCGGTTCAGAATGTGGATACGCAGGCAGAGGTTGTGCTCAACAGCGCAGTTGTTGTAGTTGACGCCAATAAGTGCAGGATGTATGCGAAAAATTTTGGCGAGTTTTTCCTGAATCAGATTGAACATGCAGGGACGATTTTGAGCAGAACTGCCGACATCAGTGAGAGCAAACTGAATACGGCGCTTGAGATTATCCGGGAACACAATGATAAGGCGACGGTCATTACAACGCCTTGGGAAGAGCTTGACGGAAAGAAAATTCTTGAAACGATAGAGAATGCAAAAGATTTGGAAGCAGAGCTTATGGCGGAAGTTGCTGCGGCACATGAGGAGCACCATCATGAGCATGAAGAGCATCATCATGACCACGGCGAAGACTGTACATGTGGCTGTCATGATCATGAGCATGAGGAACACCATCATGACCATGAAACGCATGACCATGATCATGAGCATGAGGAACACCATCATGACCACGATCATCATCCTGACTATTATACACATAAGACG
>CAMWNY010000363.1 GCA_947175775.1 uncultured Lachnospiraceae bacterium
GATATATCCTACATCGACAAAAATGAGACAAAGCTGGTGAAGGAGAAACATTTCCTTGAGGGAACGGATACAAAAGAACAGATTGTGGAGGTGCTGACGCTTTTATGCTCCGTGCCTGATAATAAGGAACTGCGTGCAACACTCACAAGCGGGATTAATGTAATTACCTATGCGCTTGAGGGAGAGCAGGTAACGGTATCGTTGGGCGAGAAGTATAAGGAACTGCCGCGAACGACAGAGGTGCTTACAAGGGCTGCCGTTGTGCGCAGTCTTACTGCAATCGAGGGCGTAAGCTGCGTGATGATTACCATTAACGGCGAGCCGCTTGCGGATGTGTCGGGAAATGCCGTAGGCGTTATGACAGCAGATATGTTTGTGGATAATGCAGGTACGAAGATTAAGGAGGAGGACACGAAGGTTATGCTGCGCCTGTATTTTGCGAACGCACAGGGCGATGGGCTGATTGCCGTAAACAGGGAGCTTTCCCACAATGCGGATATATCCAATGTGTCGATGGAAAAAGTTGTACTGGAACAGCTTATCAAGGGACCGGCAAGTGATGAGACCTTCCCGACCATTAATCCTGACACTAAGATTGTGAGTGTTACGGTAAAGGACGGCGTATGTTACATTAATTTTGACAGTGCGTTTGAGACGGCAATCAATAATGTGACGACAGACGTCACGATTTATTCGATTGTCAATTCACTTTCGGAGCTTAGCAATATTAACAAGGTACAGTTTTCGATTGAAGGCGACAGCGACAACCGTTTTCGGGATAAATATGACTTCTCGACTGTTTTTGAGCGGAATCTGTCGTTGGCGGATTAAAGACTGGGAGGAGGTATCAGAAACAGTATGAAAAGACCGCTTTGCAGCGTATGCCTGGCATTTGTGGCGGCCGTGTTTGTGTATGTTTTTTCGGGTCTGCCGCCCGTAAGCTTTGGCGGGGAAGCAGAGGGCAGCAGGCTTGCAGTTACAGGCGAGCTTTATAATAAGGAATATAAAAATGGCAGTTGCGTGCTTTCTTTAAAGCATGTCAAAATAATCAATTCTGAAATCAGCAGTTTTTCCAAACAAACAGAAGAATTACAAAATAAAGATGATTTGCGTATTATATGCTATTTGGACAATGGTGCATTCTTGAATCCGGATGCAGTAAAGCTTGGTATGCGCATTGCCGTCACGGGAGAAGTGTCGCTGTTTCAAAGGGCAGGAAATCCGGGAGAGTTTGATGCGGCAGACTATTATCGTGCGCTTGGTATTTCTTTTCGTCTTTTTGATGCGCAGGTGACGGCAAAGGGAAGTTCGTACAGTGCGTATCATGAGGGGCTGTATCAATTGCGCAGGTATTTTGAAGGCGTGTATGACGCGGTGCTTTCAAAAGAGGATGCGGCAGTACTAAAGGCAATGGTGCTTGGAAATAAGACTGAACTTGACCCGAAAAGTAAGCAGTTGTTTCAAAGAAGCGGTATTTCCCATATTTTGGCTATATCGGGACTTCACATATCTTTGATCGGGATGATGGTTTACGGTATATTCCAAAAATTAAATGTACCGCGTATTCCGTCGGCGTTTTTTTGCATTGTACTTATGACTGCGTACGGTGATCTGATTGGAATGTCAGGAAGTGCGTATCGGGCAGTGTTTATGTTTGGAATGAAACTTTTAGCGGATATGCTGCGGCGCACATACGATATGCTGACGGCACTGTCTTTGGCGGCGGCGCTGTTGCTTTTAGAACAGCCGTTGTATCTTCGTCAGTCAGGTTTCTTGCTCTCTTTTGGGGCAGTGCTTGGCATTGGTCTGTTCTCGGAGATGGTCTGTCCAAAATTAGACTGTATCAGGTATAAATATTTGAGAAAAACTGTTGCTGCCCTTTGCGGGAGTCTTGCAATTTTTCTAGTGCATTTTCCAATTTTGCTGTGTTCTTATTATGAATTTCCCATATATTCCTTTTTCCTGAATTTAATAATTATTCCTGCAATGGGGGTTTTGCTGGTTATGGGACTGATTTGCCTTGCCTGCGGCTGCGCGGGAGGTTTACTTTTGGGTGTGGCAAAGCTTGCGGGGCTTATCTGCCACGTGATTTTAGCAGGATTTGAATCGGCTGGAAGCAGTTCCTTGCGTCTTCCGCTTGCGCAGTGGATTGTGGGAAAACCGGATAATTGGAAGATTATCGTGTTTTACGCGGCAATGATTATGCTATGTGCAATGTGTGCTTATGCTAGGAAAGCATCCAAAACGCCGCGCGCGTCGGCATGCGGTGTGCGCATTGGCGTGCCATATTGGTATCGGATGATTGGGATTATTTTGGCAGTCAGTTTTTTAAGCTTTCACGGGATTTATGACACATGTGTCACTTTTTTGGATGTGGGACAAGGGGATGGGATTTGGATAGAGAGTATGAGTGGAAAACATTATCTGATAGACGGCGGAAGTACCTCTGAAAGTCAGATTGGGCAGTACACGCTACTGCCGTTTCTTAAATTTACGGGCACGTCGAGACTCGACGCCGTGTTTTTGACGCATTTGGATGAGGATCATATTTCAGGTGTGCGTGAGCTTTTGGAGGGCTATGAGGAGGGCGGTGGAGCGTCGGGCATTTGCATCGGCAGAATTGTGATTGCAAAATCGGCAATTAAGGATGAACCATATTATGAGCTGAAATCGCTTTGTGGGGAAAAAGGCATACCGCTTTTGCAGGTGAAGGCAGGCGATGTGATTGGGGATGAGACGCTTTCTTTTGAAGTGCTTCACCCGGATGAGAATTATCTGCCAAATTCGCGGAATGCCTATTCGCTCGTACTGCGGCTTACGTTAAACGATAACGGGAGATTGTTTCATGCACTTTTTACGGGAGATGTCGAGGCGGACGGAGAAGAGCGGACTGCGGCATATTTGGAAGCACATTACAAAGACACGCACATGGATTTGTATAAGGCAGCGCATCACGGTTCCCAGTATTCGAATATGCAGACACTTGTCGATATGGTCAGTCCGGTATTGACAATCATTTCCTGTGGCGAAGGCAACAGATATGGACACCCGCACGCGGAGGCAGTCAGGCGCTTTGAAGAAGCAGGCAGTAAAATCGCGGTTACAAAAGATACCGGAGCTGTTACGGTGCGGATACGGGACGGGAAGTGCCGTGTGGAGTATCAAAAACAAGAGTAACAGGAAGCCGAAGGATGAACTGTCACAAACAAGAAACGAATTTGCGTACTTTTGGTATCGGAAATACCAAAAATATGGTATAATGTCTGTCGACATTATACTCTGCCCGAATGGGCATAAATATACCATAATTACGAAGTAAATATGGTATAATGTCTGTCGACATTATACTCTGCCCGAATGGGCATAAATATA
>CAMWNY010000364.1 GCA_947175775.1 uncultured Lachnospiraceae bacterium
CCATATTCCTTAGCGCGGAGTGCGCATCCCCCGGAGGGTTTTTTACTTTATAGGAAATTACGTCCTATAAAGTAAAAAAGACTTCGGCGGGGAACCGAAGCCTCAAAAAAAGGGGAAAGGTATGTTTCCTGTTAACAATCCTTATCTTACAAGATAAATGTGTCCAAAGAACGTATATTTTGTGAAAAAAGTGTGAAATCTCGTTGGATTAAAAATCCAAAAGGATTATGCGGAAAACTATTTACTTTCATATGGAAATATCCTATAATTATCACAGAAAATATGTTCGAAAAGGAGATTTCGCAAATGAGCAAACCGCAACTTCAATATACTTCGCTGGACATGGTTATGACAGGACATTTAATTAAAAGGCTTATAAGTGAAGCCGGATATTCCGTTTCCGAAATGCAGCACAAGCTTGGGCTTTCCTGTCCGCAGCCCATTTATCGCTGGTATAAAGGGCAGAATCTGCCGTCAGTGGATCATTTGTTTATCCTCAGCGGTATCCTTGGGCTGCATATGGAAGATTTTCTTCTTCAAAAAGATGAGAGACTGTGGCTTGTAGAAATATCGGAAAACAAATTACTCTATAAACGGCTTTTGGCGTATGCTAAAAAATTTCTTGCTAGCGCCGGATGATTCCGCTCTTGTTAATCACATCAATTGCTTCCCGAAGCGTTTCCACGGGAAGTACGAGCGCAAAGCGCACGTATCCTTCACCCATGCTGCCGAATGCATCGCCGGGTGTACAGATAACGCCTGTCTGCTCCATTAATTCCATACAAAACTCCTGCGATGAGCTGAAATTGGGCGGGATTTTCGCCCATGCAAACATGGTGCCTTCGCTTTTGCGTACGTCCCAGCCGATTGCGCGCAGTCCGTTGTAGAGCACGTCGCGGCGTTCCTGGTATTTTTGGCATTGTTCCTTTACGCCGTCGAGCGGACCGGTAAGCGCGGCGATAGCGGCGTGCTGCGTCGGGAGGAACATACCGAAATCGTACTGTGAGCGCAGCAATTTCACGGCGTCCACCACGTCTTTGTTTCCGACTACAAAGGATACTCTTGCGCCTGTGAGGTTAAAGGATTTTGAGAGCGAAAACAGCTCTACGCCGATTTCCTTCGCCCCGGGAAGCTCTAAGAATGAGCCTCCGTATACATCGTCGTAGATAATGTCGGAGTAGGCATTGTCATGTACGATAATGATATTGTACTGTTTCGCAAAGGCAATCAGTTCGTCGTAAAATTTGCGCGGCGCGACTGCACAGACCGGATTGTACGGGTAGGAAACCATGATATATTTTGCGCGCCTTGCAATATCTTCCGGAATTTCGTCAAAACGCGGGAGAAATTGGTTCTCTTCCTTCAAATCATAGAAATACTGTTCGGCATATCCAAAATACGCACCGACTTCAAAGACGGGGTATCCGGGGTTTGGTAAAAGAACGACGTCCCCTTCATTGCACAGTGCCATGCCGATATGGGCAATGCCTTCCTGCGAGCCGTTTACGGAAGTGATTTCGTCCAAGGAAAGCGTAACGTTGAAGCGTTTTTGATAGTATGCCTGAACGGCTTGCGTCAGCTCGGGCAGATCCCTGAGGGCATAGTGGAAGTTTTCAGGGTCTTTGGCAGCATTGACCAGTGCCTGCTGAATATGTGGAAACACGGGAAAATCGGGTGTCCCTACGGAAAGGTTGTAGACCTTTTTTCCGGTTTTGAGCAGAGCATCCTTTTTGGCATCCAACGCGGCGAAAATTCCTGTTTGGAAATGTGAGAGACGTTTTGACGGTTCTATTTTCATAATCTGTTCCTTCTTTCTTTTTATCCGTACGTTTTAATGTACTTTGTCTAAATCGGGTATACCATATTGTGAGACGAAAGTCAAATAAATTGCACCGTCTTCATTATGGAAAACGGTGCGGTTTATCAAATAATTTTATTAACTATATTTTCGGATTTTTAAATAAATGCCGCGTTCATCCGCAATTTTCTGACACTTCGCGATTTCATCGGCGGGAAGCACATCTACAATGGATAGCTGCGTGTGTGCAAATGCCGCCTGTGCAAGCGAGGCAAATTCAAGCAGCGCCGGAAACGCATTTTGAAACTGCGGTCTTGTCACGGCATCGTACTGTTCGGCAGTCGGCGCGTTGAGGCTGATGGAAACGCTGTCAATCACGGCGGCAAGCTCAGGCACGATATTTCGCCCGTGATAGAGATTACAGAGTCCGTTTGTATTCAAACGTATGTTCAATCCGTATTGCTCTTTTGCATATTTGGCGCATGTAAGCAGAATATCAAGCGCGCAGGTCGGTTCTCCGTAGCCGCAGAACACAAGCTCATCGTATCCGGTAAAATCAAAATTGTCCATAGCCGTTTTAATTTCCTCCAGTGTCGGGTCTTTTTGGTGCCAAAGCGTTTCGGCATCACCCACGCTGTCCTTTAGGGAGCGTATGCAGAAGGTGCAGCTGCAGTCGCACTTGTTTGTAATATTTGCGTAAACTTGGTTTTTATAGGTGTATAAAATGTCTGCCATAGTCGTATCTCAATACTCCTTTCCTGCCGTTATCCCAGTGTACTGTTCAGTCTGCCCTTAATATGTACCTTGTCAAGCGCAAGTCCGAATATTATGAAAAATACCGCGCTTCCGCCCGACTGAATCAGGCTTCCGGACATGGATGCGATAAATGCACTTCCAAAGGAGCCGAACAGAAGGTATTCGGCAAAAAAGTAACAGATGCCGGAGATAAAATAAGCAATCACGGTTGCAATCACGTTTCGCGGCGTGATGATTTTTGCCGGTTTGTTGGTAAACGGAATGGTAATCAGCATCTTAATGATAATTGTTGCGGGCGCCCACATGGGGGCTGTCATCAAATCCGCAAGACCGCCGCCGATTGCCGCCGCGGCAAGTGCGTACGGTGTGGGAAGCAGTGCGGCTGCAATGTAAATGAGCGAGTCGCCGAAGTGGATATATCCTCCGTTGATGCCGGTCGGAATGTGGCAGATATAGGCAGTCATGAGTGCAATCATTGCCGCCATAAGCCCTGTGAGTGTCACATAGCGCATTTTTGCGGATTGGGTTACTCTTGTCTTTGTGGTTGTGTTTGTTTTCATATTAATTCTCCCTTCTTGATATACCTGCAAATTTGGGCGCAAGCACAAATTTGCCCTGTGAAAAATTTATTTTTCACAGTAATCTCCTCTTTTTTGATTTTATTGTTCTATTTTTATTCTTGTCAGACTGCAATCAGCCGTCCAAGATATTTTTCAAAATCGACTCCGTGATTACTCTCAATTTGTTCTGCCACGGCGTCTTCGATGGCGGGTTTTAAAAAGAAAGCCGCTTTTTTTGCCGCATCCTCCACGCTC
>CAMWNY010000365.1 GCA_947175775.1 uncultured Lachnospiraceae bacterium
AACAAGTATTATAGTCTGCAGCGTCATATGTGGATAATCGACAGTCCCTAAGATATATTGTACATAATGCTCTTCCTGCTTTTTTTAATTTTACATTCCACCCTTTTTCCATACTGCAGGCGCTGTACTCAATTGTTTCACTGCATTGATATGCCGTTTTTAATTCCGTGCAAAACTGCATCAATAAAGGATTGCCGACATATTGCCCAAGCTCCTCCAAAGTCGGACGATACTGTTTATCCTGTAAATCTAACATTTGATACCTCTTCTTTCTCTGTCTGTTTTCAAAATTATGTAGTGTACTGCTGAATTTCTTTTCCATTACCGCTTATACATTCTGAGCAATCGGTGATGAACCCAAACCATCAGGACAATCGGCACTGCCACGCCGCCAATCAGCCAAACCATACACCACACAGAACTTATTCTGCCCAATGTACCCACCGCACCGGAAACTGCTATAACGATTCCGTACAAAATCCACATCGCGCCATGCTTTTTGTTCCACGAGGACACGTCTGACAGTTCCTGCGCAGCCGGCGGCTTTTCACCTGTATAAAAACCGACCGGTGTTTTGCTCTTTCGCTGTATAACGCCGATACAAACCATAATGAGTGCAACCAATAAATAAATTACAAAACAAATCATATTTTCCCCCCTATCGCCGCTCATACACCAGCTCTGTAATCCCGTTCTCAGACCACGTGTTCACCAACCGCAAACCAATCCGGTGCTCCGTCGGGGCAAAAAGCGGAATACCCTTTCCCAAAATAGTCGGGATGACACAGATATGATACCGGTCAATCAGGTTTTCCCGCATAAGCTGCTGCGCAATTTTTGCACCGCCGCAAATCCATATTGCTTTTCCCTGCTCTTGTGCAAGCCGCTTTACCAACGTACATGGATTTTCGTCGGTAAAGAAAATATTGTCCGTCGCAGGAAGCTTGCGGTGCGTAATCACATAGCTTGTCAAATCGGCATAAACCCACTCCTTTGGCGACAATTCCGTCACCACTTGGTTATACGTATTCCACCCCATCAGTACGGTATCGACATCCTTTATAAATGCGTCGTAAGAATTTGTCTCCTCCGTCTGTTCCTGCTGCGCGTCAAGCCAGTCCACACCGCCGTTTATGTCCGCAATGTATCCGTCAAGGCTTACGGCAATGTATAAAACAACCTTTCTCATGCCCGTTTTTCTCCCCTATAATTCCTGTAAGATACCGTCTTCAAAATAGTAAATATTTTCCTTTTTAAACCCGTAGACCGAATCGCTCTTACAGATATGCGGCTCAAATGTGAAAAATTTCACATCTGACAGTCTTGCCGTATTTCCCTTTTCAATATAAATCCTATCCCCTTTTCGCGTAACAATCGAATGCCCTAAATTCCCCATAAAATCAAGATTGACAAAGCCATTTTGACAAATGAAATCGTTGATGTAGTAATACAATTCCTCAAAGCTTCTTTCGGGCGTTGCGAAATGATTCAGCTCCTTGTGCAGCAGTTCTTCCATTTCCAATCCCTGCCGCCACTCCTCATTTTTTATGGCGGCAATTTCGTCCGTTACCTGCCCGTTTTCAACAATGATCGTCCTTGCGTAATCGCCCCATATCTGACCGCATTGCGGACTCAGGTCAATCGTGATAATGTCGTTTTCCCGTATACGCCTGTCCGATGTCGTGTATTGTTTTCCGGAAACGGAAACCGTCGTTTCTTCCCCTGCAAAGCAAAACGCCCCTACGTTCCAGTACCAAAAAGAATCCGCGCCGAGCGCCCGCATTTTGTCCTCGCAAAGCTGCCGGATTTGCGCAAGGCGCATACCCGGTTCTATCACCTGACGGATATAGGCAATTGTCTGTTTGGCTATGTTTTGGACATTTCTATAATCATTCCTATCAGCCATATTCATAACCATGCTCCTTTCCCACGCTTTCCCGTTATGTATGCAAAATAATTATATTATTCAGTGTATCATAAAACCGCGCAAAAGTAATGCACTATTTTGATTGCGCTTCAGACAAAATTAGCCTTAAAACAGACATTGACCCTCCCCTTATCATATGTTATAATTTTTGAAACAATTGAATAGCAGTCATGTCTTCAGGGCAGGGTGAAATTCCCGATCGGCGGTTATAGTCCGCGGGCGCGAAAGCGCGGGGTTTGGTGAAATTCCAAAACCGACGGTATAGTCCGGATTAAAGAAGGTGTATTGAAATCGTCAGAGTAAATCTGACTATGATTTTTGCACTCTTTTTTGTCTAACTGCTCTGTTGGCATTTTCAATACACCTATTTTTAACACCTGAAAGGCATCCGTAGCTTTTCAGGTGTTAATTTTATTCTAAGGAGGTATTCAAAATGAATATCAGCAAAACAAAGAAACTTGCAACAACAGGTATGCTATGCGCACTCGCCTATATCGCAGTGGTTGTCGGGCGTATCCCACTCATACTCTTTTTGAAGTATGACCCGAAAGACGTTATCATTGTAATCGGCGGGTTGATCTTCGGACCGCTCACTTCATTTGTCATTACGATGATTGTTTCAATGGTGCAAATGTTTACCATCAGTGGAACTGGAATTTTAGGCTGTATTATGAATATCATTTCAAGCTGTTCCTTCGCCTGCACTGCCGCATTTATCTATAAAAGGAAACATAAGCTGTCTGGTGCCTTGCTCGGACTTTTTTGCGGGTGGGGGTGCCAGGTGGTAGTTATGACGCTTTGGAACTATTTGATTGCTCCAATCTACATGGGTTATCCAAGAGAAGCTATTGTAGAATTGTTAATCCCGGCATTTATACCTTTCAATTTAATTAAAGGAGGAATGAATGCAGCGATAACAATGCTTTTATATAAACCTGTTGTAACTACTTTGCGCCGTTCAAATTTAATTGAAATCAGGCAGGATTCAGGTAAAATGCAGATAAATGTCGGAATTTTATTGTTGGCTTTACTAATTCTTATAACTTGTGTGTTATTGATACTTTCTTTTAATGATAAGATTTAAGGTGTGAGCCTGTCCATGATACTGGAGGAATGGCAGACAGAAGTAAAGGGTGATACAGCGGCGCAGTACAAAGTATTAAAAGAGCTTATGCACGATGCAAGAGTGGACAGTGTTGTGTGCGCCACGGATGAGAATAAAAAAGGGGAGACACAGCATAAGTTGCATCTCCCCGGTTGCTTCTAAAGCGGGCATTGCCCGTTTTATTTTGCTTTTGGTGTTTTTTTCTTTGGACACCATGCTGGTGATGTCTTGACAGGGACAGTATCCGAATATCTTGCCCCATATCCAAGGAAACCGGGCATTTTCTGCATTCTTTTTTTATGGAAATAGTTCTCGATATAGCGCTGGTCAGGAT
>CAMWNY010000366.1 GCA_947175775.1 uncultured Lachnospiraceae bacterium
GGCGAGTGTGGCAATGCGTATTATGGATTTGATGAGCCCTGTAGGAAAAGGACAGCGCGGTATGATTGTTTCACCGCCTAAGGCAGGTAAAACAACGCTGTTGAAGGAGGTCGCAAAATCCATTTTGGCAAACGCGCCGGATATGCACATGATTATTTTGTTAATTGACGAGCGTCCCGAGGAAGTAACGGACATCAAAGAGGCAATTGAAGGACCGAATGTTGAAGTGATTTATTCTACGTTTGACGAGCTGCCGGAGCATCATAAGCGCGTTTCGGAGATGGTCATTGAGCGTGCAAAGCGTCTTGTGGAGCACAAGAAGGACGTGTGCATTTTGTTGGACAGCATTACGCGTCTGACGCGCGCCTATAACCTTACGGTTCCGCCCAGTGGGCGTACGCTTTCCGGAGGTCTTGATCCGGCGGCGCTGCATATGCCCAAGCGCTTTTTCGGCGCGGCAAGAAATATGCGTGAGGGCGGCAGCCTTACCATTCTTGCAACGGCGCTTGTAGAGACAGGCTCTAAAATGGACGATGTGGTGTACGAGGAATTTAAGGGCACCGGCAATATGGAAATGGTGCTTGACCGAAAGCTTTCCGAACGGCGTGTATTCCCTGCGATTGATATTCCGAAATCGGGAACAAGACGTGAGGATTTGCTGTTGGATGCGGAGGAGCTTGAGGCAATCAACATTATGCGTAAGGCATTAAACGGCTTGAAACCAGAGGAAGCAGTTGACAAGATACTGGATATTTTTACACGCACTAGGGATAACGCAGAGTTTGTTGCAACCGTAAAAAAGATGCGGTTTATTTAACATAAAAAGTTACTTTTTTGTTATAATTATGATATTATTATGAAAATACAAAAAGTGCTTGCGTATTGGAAAAACCTATGCTATACTGAATAAGCTTGTTTATAACATAGAATTAATTTTTAAGAAATGCATTTATAGAGAGGTGAAAAAGATGAGAGAGGGAATACATCCAAATTACTATCAGGCAAACGTTACCTGCAACTGTGGAAACACATTTGTAACAGGTTCTACAAAGCCTGAAATCCACGTGGAAATTTGTTCAAAATGCCATCCGTTCTACACAGGACAGCAGAAGTCGGCAACGGCTCGCGGACGTATTGAGAGATTTAACAAGAAGTACGGCGTAGAAAGCCATAAGGAAGCGTATAATTATACAACAGTTTGATGTAAGCGCTTTATATCAACATATTTTTTGATACGCAAAAGGGGGGGAACGATGGCGAAAAACAGAAAAACCCACTACTCTGGGATTGGAGGTCAGGCGGTCCTGGAGGGTGTCATGATGAAAAACGGCGAGAAGTATGCCGTTGCAGTGAGAAAACCTGACGGAGAAATTGATGTAGAAACGCAGGAGTATAAAGGGGTTTGCGGAGATAAAAATTTTACAAAAATTCCGTTTATCAGGGGGATTTTTTCCTTTATCGACTCTCTTGTGCTTGGTATGAAAGTGACGATGCACTCGGCGTCGTTTTACGAGGAGGACGAGGAGATTGGCAAAAAGGAAGAGAAAGCCGCCGGAAGCAAAGCGGATGATATTATGATGGGGATAACGGTAGCATTGTCCGTGATTATTGCCGTGGCTCTTTTTATGGTGCTTCCGTTTCTGCTTTCCGATTTGCTTGGCAAAGTGGTTCGCAATGCAAGTCTGATTGCTATTTTTGAAGGATTGATCAGAATACTGATTTTTGTGGGATATATTGTGGCGATTTCGCTTATGGAGGATATTAGGCGTCTTTATATGTATCACGGCGCAGAGCATAAGTGTATTAACTGTATTGAGCGCGGCAGAGCGTTAACCGTAAAGAACGTAATGCGCAGTTCAAGACAGCATAAGCGCTGCGGCACGAGCTTTTTGCTGTTTGTGGTGCTTGTCAGCGTGATTGTGTTCTTTTTTATCCGCGTTGACAATTTGGCATTGAAAATTGTAATCCGGCTTTTGCTGGTGCCTGTGATAGCGGGAATTTCGTATGAGATAATCCGGCTTGCAGGAAGAAGCGACAATGTGATTGTACAGATTATCTCACGCCCTGGTCTGTGGCTTCAGAAGCTGACAACGAGAGAACCGGATGCGGATATGATAAAGGTTGCAATCGCGTCGGTGGAGGCTGTGTTTGACTGGAGAAGCTATTTAAAGGAAGAATTTCGATATACGGACGAACAGCTTCAGGCAGACGAAGAACCGTAGCGGAGGAGATATGACCTATAAGGAATTGTATGCGTATGGTGTTAAAGCGCTGGAGGAAGCCGACGTAGCGGAGGCGGCGCTAAATGCAAGACTGCTGCTTGAGTATGTATGCCGCACGGACCGCAATACGCTTTTGGTTCATGGGGACAGCGTGCGCAGTCCGATAGAAGAGGAATTTTACAAAATAACGATAGAGAAGCGCAGGCAGCATATTCCGCTGCAGCATATTACGGGTGAGCAGGAATTTATGGGGCTTGTTTTTAAGGTAAACGAGCATACGCTTGTACCGCGGCAGGATACGGAAATCCTTGTTGAGGAGGCAATGCGGTACTTGGGCGATGGAATGCGTATTTTGGATTTGTGTACAGGCTCCGGCTGTATTTTGCTGAGTCTGTTAAAGTACAGTAATGAATGCGAAGGAATCGGGATTGATATTTCCGAAAATGCGCTTTTGGTGGCACGTGAGAATGCCGCAAGGCTTGGGCTGGACGCAGCGTTTTTGTGCGGCGACCTGTTTGAACCGCTTGCGGACTTTGTGTCTGAACGCACGCGCGATAAGCTGTTTGACATCATCATATCCAATCCGCCGTATATTCCAAGCGGTGAGATTGCGAAGCTGATGCCGGAGGTGCGGGACCATGAGCCGCTTATGGCGCTTGACGGTATGGAGGACGGATTGTGCTTTTACCGTAGAATTATTGAGGAGGCATCCTCTTATTTGAGAAGAAGCGGAATGCTGTTTTTTGAAATCGGGTGCGAACAGGCGGAGGCGGTCAGTGCACTGCTGCGGGAAGAGGGTTTTGGCATGATAGAGGTAATAAAGGATTACGCCGGTTTGGACCGTGTGGTTAAGGCAAACTTGTGTTGACGTTTAGGTAAAAAGGAACAGGTTTATTTTAGGCGTTAGCAGTATGGAGGATAGAGAAATGTTTGATAAATTGGAGGATTTGCTGCATCGTTTTGAGGAAATTTTAAATGAGCTGAATGAGCCGACGGTGGCGGAAAATCAGACGCGTTTTCGGGCGCTTATGAAAGAGCAGAGCGATTTGACGCCGATTGTGGAGGCGTATCGGGAATATAAGAAATGTACAGAAACAATGGAAGACTCGCTTGCTTTGCTGGAATCGGAAAACGATGACGA
>CAMWNY010000367.1 GCA_947175775.1 uncultured Lachnospiraceae bacterium
CTGCTGCTTCAGGTGTGCAGACAGCTTTCTTTGGCAGGCAGGAAGGTGCTCTATATTTCGGGTGAGGAGTCTTTAAAGCAGATTAAGCTTCGCGCCATGCGCATCGGCGAATTTCAGGACAATATGCTGCTTTTGTGTGAGACGAATCTAGGGCTTGTGGAGGAGGCGATACGGCGTGTTAATCCGGAGGCGGTAATCATTGATTCGATACAGACCATGTACCAGGAGGAGGTATCGTCGGCGGCAGGGAGCGTTTCGCAGGTGCGGGAGGCGACGAATGTCTTTTTGCGGCTGGCAAAACAGCTGGGTATTTCCATTTTTATTGTGGGACATGTGACAAAAGAAGGAACCGTTGCGGGACCGCGTGTTTTGGAGCATATGGTGGACACGGTGCTTTACTTTGAGGGGGACAGGTATGCGTCCTACCGTATTCTGCGCGGCGTGAAAAACAGGTTCGGTTCCACGAATGAAATCGGCGTGTTTGAGATGCGAAAGGAGGGACTTGCGGAAGTCAAAAACCCGTCCGAATATATGCTTAGCGGAAAGCCGGAGGGAGCAAGCGGTTCGGTGGTCGTATGTTCCGTTGAGGGTACCCGCCCGATTTTGGTGGAGATACAGGCGCTTGTGTGCCGTACGAATTTCGGTATTCCGCGCCGTCAGACGACGGGAACGGATTTTAACAGAGTCAATCTGCTCATGGCAGTGCTTGAAAAGCGGCTCGGGCTGCAGATTGGCGATTGCGACGCATATGTTAACATTGCGGGCGGCATGAAGATTAACGAACCTGCGACCGATTTGGGTGTTGTTATGGCGATTGTGTCAAGCTTTCGCAACCGGGCGGTAGACGAAAAGACACTGGTGTTCGGAGAAGTGGGGCTAAGCGGCGAGGTCCGTGCCGTCACAATGGCGCAGCAGCGCGTTTTAGAGGCAAAGAAGTTAGGATATGACGCCGTGATTATGCCGCGGGTAAACCTTGAGGGTATGGAGCCGGTAAAGGGTATTAAGGTAATCGGCGTGGGCGGAATTGGCGAAGCGATTGATTTGATATAACATTTAGGGAAAACGGAGGTTAAAAAGCAATGGATATGATCAGAGAGCTGATGGATTTTTTGGACGCTTCGCTGACCTGCTATCATGCGGTGCGCGAGGTGGAGAGAAAATTAACGAAGGCGGGATTTACAAGGCTTAGCGAGAAAGCTGTGTGGCAGCTTGAGGGCGGACGCGGGTATTATGTGATTCGAAATGATTCGTCGCTGGCGGCATTTCGCGTGCCAAAGTGCGGCGTTGATACTATCAAAGGATTTCATATTTTTGCGGCGCATTCCGACTCACCGGCATTTAAGCTGAAAGAATGCCCTGAGATGATAAAAGAGGGTGTGTATGTAAGCCTGAATACGGAGAAGTATGGCGGTATGATATTGTCCTCATGGCTTGACAGACCTTTAACAATTGCGGGCAGGGCGTGTGTGTCGGAGAACGGTGCAATTGTATCTTATCCGGTAGCATTAAAGGAGAATACCTGTCTTATACCAAGTCTTGCCATTCATTTAAACCGTGAGGTCAACAACGGCACGGCGCTTGCTGCGCAGACGGACATGCTTCCGCTTTTGGCAGCAAAGCCTCAGGACGGGGAAGAGACAATAAGCATTGGGAAGCTGACGGCACAGGCGCTGAACCGCGAGTATGGAAAGCAGTTTTGCGCGGAGGATATTTTGGCGTCAGACCTTTTTGTACAAAACAGCCAAAAAGCAACGCTTGCAGGTGCGCACGACGAGTTTCTGATGTCTGCGCGGTTTGACGATTTGGCGTGTGTCTTTGCCGGAATGGAGGCGGTAACCGCAGTGGAGCCGGACCGGTATATCAGCGTGCTTGCCGTGTTTGACAACGAAGAGGTGGGAAGTCTCACGCGCCAGGGTGCGGATTCCGACTTCCTGCGCGATACGCTTGCAAATATCGGCGACGGGCTAGGCGTGGAAACAAGGAAGTGCCGCATTTGGAAGGCGGACAGCTTTCTTTTGAGTGCAGACAATGCGCACGCGTGCCACCCCAATCAGGGGGCGAAGTCGGACCCTGTAAACAGACCGTGTCTGAACGGGGGGATTGTCCTGAAATACCATGGCGGACAAAAATATGCCACCGATGCGTACTCGGCGGCTTTTGTGAAGAAGCTCTGTAAAGAATTGGAGATACCCTGTCAGGTTTATACGAACCATTCGGATGTTGCCGGAGGTTCCACGCTTGGAAATCTTTCGATGGCGCAGGTGTCCATGCCTGCCGCGGATATTGGTCTCGCACAGCTTGCAATGCACTCCGCGTATGAGACGGGCGGGACAAAGGATCTTGCGGATATGGTAGAGCTTGCAAAGGCGTTTTATGCGATGTGAGTTGTGTGATTTGACTGCCCCGTGCGCTGCATTAGCGGCATACTTCTTTGTATGGGGCTTTTCATAAAAAATAAGCTTCTCCGCAATTGGAGAAGCTTATTTTTTGTCTAGCAGGGGCAGAAGGAATCGAACCCTCGTTGACGGTTTTGGAGACCGCTGTTCTACCGCTGAACTATGCCCCTTTGTTCCATTGATGTCGTATATGTCATTAACGATAAATATTATAACATATACTAATATGGAAATGCAAGTAAAAAATTAAAAATTTTGGAAAACCGTTTTATTTGTTTTTATTTGCCGCCATTTTAAGCTGATTTTGAACGATGTACCTTCTGACGGTTTTTTCCGTATGCGTAAACATTACGTACATGATTTCATCAAGATCCATGCCTGACTCAAATGCATCATGCAGTACCGCGTCAAGTCCCGAACCGGAAAGTGCGGTATCAAAATCGGAAGCGGCCTGGTTAAAAGTTGCCCTGTCGTCATTAAAAATACTCATAAAAGTGCTCCTTTCCCTGTTTTGTCCGAATTCTATTATAGCAACATAAATTGTTGCCGTCAAGAATATGTGAAGAAATAACACAATAATGCAGACAGTTTGGATTGTATTTTGAATCTGCCGGCTGCTTATTCTGACAATTATGCAATCAAAGATATATTAATTGACACTATTTTTTCGATGTCGTATAATGATATATATAAATTTTGTAAAGAAACAAAGGGAGAAAAACATGGTTACTATGAGGGAGGATGCAGAGTATGCCGGGGTTTGACAAAGATGCGTTTTGGACAAAAATTTTATCATTGTACCAGTCCGCAAGGGAAAACAATTATGTGCTGAAGCTAAGCGGGGAACAGCTAAGGGCCCTTAAGGAAATTTATATGCATATTTATATTCCGATGGACCATCTAGGGCAGTATATCGATGAAAAGCTGATGAAACAGAGTATGGCAGCGATGGGTTCGCGTAAT
>CAMWNY010000368.1 GCA_947175775.1 uncultured Lachnospiraceae bacterium
TTGGCCCGGCGCGAACTGGACGTTTATCGCATGGGGGCTGATGTACTTTGTAATACTTACCTTTGAGAAGCTCACAGGACTTTCCAAAAAGGAGCGTTGGTGGGGACATCTGTATACGATGGTGCTGGTTATCATCGGCTGGGTGATTTTCCGCTCCACGGGAATGGGAAACGCCTTCCTTTATATCAAAGCGATGTTTGGAATCGGCGCGAAGGGCTTTTTGGACAAGTCCGTATGGGCATACATCGCACAGAATTGGATATACTTTATTTTTGCAGTCATAGGAAGCGTACCGCTTATGCCGTGGCTTGATAAAAAGCTTGAGACAAACAGAGTATGGCAGACCGTGTATGCCGTGGGTCTTGTGATTTGCCTTGTAGTCAGTGTATCGTTTATCAGCAACAACGCGTATAATCCGTTTATTTATTTTAACTTCTAGGATATAGCGTAAGGTTATAAACATTGGAAAACGGAGGATAAGCGTACGCGCAGATAGGAGTATATATGAAAAACACAGAGAAATGGATAGCAATTGCCTTTTTGGCATTCATTCTTGTGATACCGGCTGTGACTGTGGTGCAAAATTTGATGCCGCAGTCAGAAGAGCAGCTTACGCAGCAGGAGCAGGCTATTCTTGAGAATAACGGAACGAGTGCAGGTCAAAACCGCACTGAGGAAAGTGAAACGCAGACGGCCGACGCCACACAGCCGGCACAGGAAGCGGGATTTATAAAATTGCAAAACAAAATCAACCGTTTTACGGACAGCCTTTTTGGCAGGTCCCAGCTGATATCATTTAATACCGGGCTGACATCGCTGCTTACAGGCGGAACGTATATTGAATCGACACAGGTACTTATGGGAAAAAACAATATGCTTTTTTATAAGACGGAGCTTGACGGTCATCCTCCCATTTGGGATTATATGGGCATTGACCATTTTTCCAATGAGCAGCTTGAAGAGATTGCGGCAAATCTTGTAGCGACGAAGGCGCATCTTGAATCGAAGGGTATCGCGTTTTATGTGATGTGTATGCCGAATAAGGAAATGGTTTATGAGGAAAACATGCCCGATACGATTGCAAGAGTCAGTGAAGTGTCAAGGGGACGGCAGCTTGCGGATTATATGGCAGAGCATACGGATGTGACGTTTGTTTATCCAAAGGATGCGCTGATTGAGAAAAAAAAGGATGCACAGCTCTATTATCTGACCGATACGCACTGTAATCAGAAAGGCTCTTTTGTGGCAATGCAGGAGCTGTTTCGGGAGGCATACGGAACGTATTCCAAGCTTGAGGACGTGCAGTTCGGGGCGGACGTTACGGACTATGTTGGCGACCTTGCATATATCGCAGGATTAGCGGATAAATTTAATATTGACACGGTTTATTCCTTTGAAAAGGAATCGGCAGACAAGGAGCAGTACCGGGATGAAGTGCTTTTGTTTGTTGGAGACTCCTTCGGCGGTTTTTTGTCCGTTGTGTGCAAAGGGTATTATAAGGAAGTACACTGGGAGCATCCCGATAAGTTTGAGTACAGTATGTATGAGGAATACAAGCCGGATGTCGTGATTTTTGAACGTGCAGAGCGGTATTGTCATCAGTTTAATGAGCCGGTGCTCATAAATGCATATTAAATAACGAAAAAAGTAAGAGAGTGCAAAGCTACACTCTCTTATTATTTTGGGTTTGTGCGGTTGTGTCCGTAATTAATTGGTTCAGAATTGCCATTTGAAGTTCTTCGTCCTCAAATATTTTTTTGTCCGCGTCATCTCCGATACTGCTTTTTTCTTCTTCGATTTCTTCCAAAGCCGACTGTGCTTTCTTGTCGTCAGCGATTGCACGCAGAATTCGGTTTTGGTCCTCCGGCGAAAACATGGTAATTGCCTGTGATAAATCTCCTAAATTGTCCCTGTTGACCATAAGGCATCCGCCTTCTGACAAAGGAATTGTCAGTACATTTTTCCGATTGCTCATATCACCTAGACAAATGGCGCCCCATTCTTTATTACAGGTAAAGATAACGCCTTTGTATGTAATGACGCCATCTTTTGCCAAATATTCATAAGGGACGTCCGGTCCTTTGTAGCTTCCGTTTATTTTTTCGAAAAAGTAGTTTCTTTTTGTCGTTTCAGGCTCTGATAAATCAATGGATAAGGATTCGTTGTCTTTTTCAACGCTTTTGTCAAATTTACGGATAAGCTTATCCCATTCGTTTACAGTGTATGATTCAGAACCGATTGCAAAGGAAGGCTGTGTTTCGCCTGTTTTTAATTTTTCAATCATTTCGTTTTTTTTATTTCCGATGCATTCCATTAATTCATGCCGTGTCATTTTTGTAATTGTATTTAGTTCCATAAAACAGTCGTTCCTTTCTATAATCTACAGGCAGTATTGATGCGCCGTCCTGTTATCTGTATAATACATCGTCGGAAATGAAAACATTTTTTATAGGGACGGCACAAACCGACTATGAATACGGAAAAAAACGGTGTCGGGAAAGAAGTTTTACATAAAATTTAGTAAAAAATGCACATTATGACACAAATGTCATATAAAATGTGCATTTTTAATATAAAAACAAATTGTGGATAACTTTGTGGAAATTGTGGTTTTCTCCCATGTTTGGCAAAAATGAATAATGTGGAAAAGAATCATGTACAGTACAATATTAAGAATTTTAACGGTTATAATTGCACTTTACATAATACAGTTAATTTTTGAAAATTTAATATTTACTTCATTTACGCAGTGATAATAGTATGGTAGGATAGAATTATCACAAAAAGATAAAGGACAGAGAGGAATTGAGATGGCAGGGATTGTATACGATGCCCGAAGAATCAAGGCTTATGAGGGAATGTTAGCAATTGGTGAATATGCAGGTGAAGATAAAGAGTGGTGTGATACCCTTTGGGAGAAAATTATACTTGATGCGGAACTCTTTGAAGAACTGGTTTTCTATTTGGAGCATCACTTTCTTTTGGATAAAATGAAGTGTGAGGGTTATGGATTGACGGACTTGTATATATGGCAGATGAACAGATATAATATTATTGGTGACACGGGGAAGAATACGGCGGCTTGCAATAAGGAAAGAATGGTTTTGCATGCGTTTTACGACATGGCGGTCATGAAGAAGGATCCTGCCGTGTACGTGAAAAGAATGACACTCGGCAGAGGTATGGATGAGCAAGCGTAGAATGGAGGATTACGATGAACCGTGAAGATTTTTTAAGGCAGTTCCGTGAAGCGCTTGAGGGAAAAGTGCCGGAACAGGTAATAAACGAGAATATATCTTACTATGGAAATTATATTAGCAGTCAGGTAACTGTCTCTTATACAAATATGACGCTGC
>CAMWNY010000369.1 GCA_947175775.1 uncultured Lachnospiraceae bacterium
GATGTTATCCGTATCAACAGCCAGTCGGGCAAGGGCGGTGTCAACTATATCTTAAAGCAGAACTTCGGCATATCGCTTCCTGAGGCAATGCGCGAGGAAGTCGGCTATTTGGTAAAGGATGTGTCGGACAACGAGCACAAGGAACTTTCACCGCAGTGGGTGTACGATATTTTCGTGGAAAATTATGTGGACAATATGCCGTTTTTCCAAATCAACGAGTGCCACTTTAAGCAGATTGATGGTATTATGGCGGAAGCAATCATCACCTGCGGCGATAAAAAGACGACTGTTGACGCAAACGGAAACGGTAGACTTGATGCGGTGAGCAATACAATTAAGCAGTATTTCGGTGTCAGCTATCAGCTCTCGAATTATGAGGAGCATGCGCTCACAATGGGGTCGTCTTCCAAGGCAATCGCGTATGTGTGCATTACCTGTAAGGGTGAAAAATACTGGGGCGCAGGAATGGATGACGACATTATCAAGGCATCGATCCATGCACTTTGCGTCAGTGTCAATAAGCTTCCTGAGGTGCAGAGTAATGATGCCTGTCAGGACGAGCGGATGATGGCGATTATGAATTATATACAGGCAAATTATCAGGGAATCGCACTGAGTGACATTGCGGCGCATTTTCACCTTTCCGAGCCGTATTTGAGCAAATATATCCATGACAAGTCCGGCAAGACATTTGGGGATTTACTGATTAATATTCGTATGAAAAAGGCAAAAACGCTGCTTAGAAACGGTAATATGACCGTGGAAAACGTGGCGATGGCGGTGGGTTATCCGAATGTGGAGCATTTTAACCGTGTGTTTAAAAAGAAAATGGGAATGACGCCGGTTCAGTACAGAAAAGGTGAAAAGCAGGCATGAGAACGGAAATAAGAGATCAAATCGCGCAGTATGCGGAGCAGGAATACCGCGACTTCTCGGCAGCGCTTGTCCTGGGAGCAAAACCGCTTTTGGGCGTGCGGCTGCCAAAGCTGCGCGCGATTGCAAAAGATATTGCAAAAGGGGATTGGCGCAGCGAATTAGACAGTGCACAGGATGCCTGTGCGGATGTGTATTTTGAGGAAACCATGCTGCGCGGCATGATAATCGGATACGGCACGGCAAAGAAGGACGTGGCGCAGGAGGAGGGTATTCGTTACCTTCGGCAGTTTGTGCCGATGATTAACGACTGGTCGGTGTGCGACAGCTTTTGCAATTCATTTGCCTTTGCAAACAGGCATCGCGATGCAGTGTGGGAGGCGATACAGGAATATTTGTATTCGGACAAAGAGTTTGAGGTGCGGGCTGCCTTGATTTTGCTTTTGAGCCAGTATCTGAAATACGACAGGGAGAATAAAAAGCTGCCAAGAAAACGAAGCGTGAATATGGCGGCGCTGGAACAAAATAAGGAAAACAGGGAGTGTTCTGCTGCGGTAAGGCATAGCGTTCCGTATCTTGATAAAATTTTATCAACCTTAAACCGTCCGTTTACGCAGGGATATTATGCGCAGATGGCTGCGGCGTGGCTTCTTGCCGAGGCGTTTGTCTGTTTTCCGTATGAAGTGCATGAGATGATTGCAAAGGACTGTCAGATGGATAAGTGGACGTATAATAAGGCGCTTCAAAAAGTCCGGGAATCCTTGAATCCGGATGCGGAAGTAAAGGAATATATGAAAAACCTCAAAAAGTCGTGACAAATCCGGAAAATAATGGTAAAATAATGGTGTTTCGTTTGGAAGACAGCAAAAGCATACAGGAGGACGGTCATGAGTGCCTTTAAGGAAAGCCTTTATGAAAAGAAAAGTTTTATCTATCAGGTGGGTGAAGATTATTATGCAATCGGAGCAAACACATTTGCAAAGATTACGGACTCACCGGAGACTGATAATATAGAGCTTTTACAGAATGCTTTAAAAAAGGATAATGAGCGCCAGATTGCAAAGTATTACGATAAAATTGCCCGTTTGGCAAATTCCTATCGTGTGGATGCGCGTGAGCACTATAAGCTGCGTGATAAGCTTTTTGCGTTTCTCGATGAACTTCAAAAAAATGATGCACAATCCTTTCAGGCGTTGCAGGAACAAGTATCTTTGGTTGATTCGCTTGCCGAAAAATTTCAATAAAATAAAATTCCAAAAAATAACTTGCCTGCTTTTGTAGACAAAAAAAGGTATTTGTGTTATTATTACAAAAGTTGCACCCGTAGTCTAATGGATAGAACGGAGGCCTCCGACGCCTTTGATGCAGGTTCGATTCCTGCCGGGTGCATTTGCATGTGCAAATGGACAGATACATGGATGGAGAATGGCGAAAAGGAGGACACATGGCTAAGAAAAGAAATCAAAAAAAGAGTAAAGTGCAGCAGAGCAATAATATAAATGAAGCAAATAGGCAGAGTGCTTTGGAAAAAAGTGCGGAAACTGTTAAAGATATAAAAAATACATCAACAATTGTTAAGGAAAAGGACGAATCAGAAAAGGCGGTAAGCGCGGAACCTGCTGTGCAGGCAAAGAAAGAAGCGCCTGTTAAAGAGTCTTTGCAAAAGGCAGAACAAAAGCAAGATAACGTAAGTACTGTATTAAAGGGGAAGGAGATAACTTCTGTATCATCTGAACAAATTAAAGCAATGGCAATCAATGCGTTTAAGATTCTGCTTCCTGTGGCAGCATGTGCAATTGTGATTGCTTTTATTATATCAATTGTGAACTCAAATAGTTCAGACGATGCAGATAGTGCAGCAAATTTAGATAAGGATTCAGAGGCGGCACAGCTTACAAATGAGCCGTTGCAGGAAAACGCATACGATGATGTTAATGAGCTGATGAATCAATTTTTCAAGGCACTGGCAGATGGAGATATGGACACCATCGTTGCATTGAAAGATTATAATGATGATACATCGCTGATTACATATGAGAAGCGAAGCGAATATATAGAGAAGTACACGAATGTGACCTGCTATACAAAGCCAGGGCTTGAAGAAAATTCGTATTTTGCATATGTGTCATATGATGTGAAAATTAAGGATATTGATACAATGGCTCCAGGGCTGAATGCGTTTTATGTTTATACGTCGGAAGACGGCAGCCTGAAAATAGACGGGGACATGGAGAGTAACGTGGATGCAGCGTTTCGGCTTGTTACCAATCAGGATGATGTAGTTGATCTTTATAAGAGAATTGATACGGATTACAAATATGCAGTTGCATCGGATGAGGCGCTTAATGTTTTTATGGACGAGCTGCCGGGTAAGGTAACGCCAGAGGTACGGGTGGCGCTTGCACAGCTGGAGGGTCAAAATGACCATACTTCTGGTGCACAAGAGAGTGTAGATATTGAAACACCCT
>CAMWNY010000370.1 GCA_947175775.1 uncultured Lachnospiraceae bacterium
CGTACTCACCAAATCACCTGCCTATCACAATATCCCTTATATTTTATGGGTGACATTTGCCGGATATTTGAACTTTATGATTTATCTGCTCAACTGACCAATATGCATATTTTTTCATCCGTACTGATAACTGAACCAATGATACTCAAATCCTTTACAATGGATACAGACTATAACGTAAAAACCGGTAAATTCATTTTATATTAATGAATTTCCCGATTATTTATTTCATTATATTTTACATTTTATTATTTAATTGTGATATTCCCTTTCGGATTTGCATATTCCTCACCGATTACACCGCCAAGCGAGTTTACATAAGAAATAAGCCCTTCCGCGTCTACAACTTCCGTGTCAATCACCTTTGACGCCTTTGAAAATACATAATATGTATCGCCGCCGTCTGCCATAAAGTTGTTTACTGCAATATTGTAAGTTGCGTTCAAGTCAAATTCCTTGCCGCCAACAGACGTAATCGTCACACGGCTTCCCGGCGCTGCGGGTGCATAATAGGTCGACTCCGGATAAAGCGCTCCCTGTACGTACGGTACCGATGTATCAATTGTAAACTGAATGCCTGATACCTGCGGGAAACCGCCCAGCTCGTTCGGGCATGCAGAACATGATGCCTCCAATGCCTCAAGCAGCTCTGAACCCTTTAATGTCACAATCGAAATCGTATTTCCAAACGGGAACACCTTATAAAGCGTATCCATTGAAATCTCGCCCGGAAGAATGGTATCCCGAACACCGCCGCCATTTTGGATTGCGCCGTCAATAACCATATTAAGCTCATTATCCGCCACGTAGGTCTCTGCCGTATACTTATATGCGTCCGCCGAGAAATCTCCAAGATTTGTTTCCGACGTACGTACGCTTGCTCTTGCACCGTTTAACAGATTTGTTGTTGTTGCAAACGTGCCTGCGTATGCTTCCTTTACAATGTCATTAAAGCTCTTTACAAAAAGATCCATTGAAGGGCATCCACCCACTGTATACAAATCATCTACCAGCTCCGCCTTTGTGTTTTTACCGTCATATACAACAACACCGATTTTCTCCAAATAGCTTCCTGTGCTGACAATCTTTGTACCGTTTACAACAACGCCGCCGTCAATTCGTGTATGGCTGTGTCCGTCAACAAAAAGGTCAATACCGTTTACATTTGCCGCCACATCCACAGAACGTCTTCCGGTACTTTCCTCATCAACGCCAAGATGACCAAGGCAGATTATGTAATCACATCCTTTAGCCGCAAGCTCGTCTACCTGCGCCTGTGCACACGCAAACAGCTCCTCATTATCAAGAATATTTACATCTTTTACATTCTTTGGACTTGCCTTTGTCTTAGCCTCCGGTGTATCGAGCCCAAAAACACCTACTGTCATATTTCCAAACTCAAATACCTTGTTACTTTCAAAATAAGGTTGATTTGTTTCCCTGCTTAAAATGTTGGCATCAAGGATTGGGAACTGCGCCGCGTCCGCCATCTCCTTAAGTTCGTCAAAGCCAAAGTCAAACTCATGATTTCCCAACGAAACCGCATCATAACCTGCTGCATTTAAAAAGTGAACTGAATCAAGACCATCATAATAGTTTACCAGGTTTGTACCTTGACTGAAATCGCCCGCGTCAAGCAATAAAACATTCGCGCCCTGCGTCTCATAATAGCCTTTTAAAGCTGCAACCGATGACATTCCAAGACTCTCGTCGTTATTCTCGTAGCGTCCATGAATATCATTTGTATGAATAACTACGAGCTTTCCCACAAGGTCCTCTTTTGCCTCCGCCGTGTTTACAGGCATTGCTGTAACTCCTGTCAGCATGGAAAAAGTAAGTGCACCTGATAAAACACGTTTAAAAAATTTGTTCATAAAAATCCTCCTTTCGTTTTTTGACCAATCTTTGGTTTCATTCTTTGGTTTTTATGAATCAAAATGCTGTATACAATGCAAACCGCATTGCAATATACATTACAGCTCACAATTATTGACGGTTCTTGGGAACGGAATGACATCCCTAATGTTCCCCATACCTGTAAGATACATCACGCAACGCTCAAAGCCAAGCCCAAAACCGGCATGTCTGGCACTTCCATAACGTCGCAAATCCAAATAAAATGCATAATCTTCCGGCTTTAATCCACACTCTGCCATTCTTCCCTCAAGAACATCAAGCTTATCCTCTCTTTGGCTTCCGCCAATAATCTCTCCGATTCCGGGCACTAAGCAGTCCATCGCCGCAACCGTTTTGCCGTCATCATTAAGCTTCATATAAAATGCCTTGATCTCCTTTGGATAATCCGTCACAAACACTGGTCTTCCAAAAAGCTTTTCCGTTAAATACCGCTCATGTTCTGTCTGTAAGTCACAGCCCCATGATACCTTATATTCAAATTCCTCATTATGCTTTTCCAGCTCCGTAATTGCGTCCGTATACGTAATATGACCAAATTCAGAATTCGCCACATGCTGCAATCTCTCAATTAATCCCTTGTCCACAAACTGGTTAAAAAATGACATCTCTTCCGGTGCATTTTCTAAAACATACTGAATAATATATTTAAGCATACTTTCTGCCAGCATCATATCATCTTTTAAATCAGCAAATGCAATCTCTGGCTCAATCATCCAAAACTCTGCTGCATGACGCGTCGTATTAGAATTCTCAGCGCGGAAAGTCGGTCCAAATGTATAAATGTTTTTAAATGCCATTGCATATGTCTCACCATTTAACTGTCCGCTTACCGTTAAGTTGGTCGGTTTATTAAAAAAGTCCTTTGAAAAGTCTACCTGACCATCCGCCATCGGAATATTGCTTAAATCAAGCGTTGTAACCTGGAACATTTCTCCTGCACCCTCGCAGTCACTTCCTGTAATCAATGGCGTATGCACGTAAACGAAATCTCGCTCCTGAAAAAATTTATGAATTGCATATGCACAAAGTGATCGGACACGGAATACTGCCTGAAACGTATTCGTACGCGGTCTCAAATGTGAAATTGTCCTTAAATACTCAAAGCTGTGACGTTTTTTCTGAAGAGGATAATCGGATGTCGAATCGCCTTCCACCTCCACATTCGTAGCCTGAAGCTCAAATGGCTGCTTTGCATCCGGTGTAAGTGTCACAACACCTGTCGCAATTATTGCTGCGCCTACATTAAGCTTTGAAATTTCCGTAAAATTACCAAGCTTATCGCTATAAACTACCTGCAGCGTTTCAAAAAACGTACCGTCATTGACTACCAAAAAGCCAAACGTCTTTGAATCTCTTTTACTCCGAAGCCATCCTCCAATTGTTACTTCCCTGTCTGCATATTCCTTATAATTATGATATAGTTC